>JAIPGX010000001.1 GCA_021735465.1 Candidatus Babeliales bacterium
TGTAAGCTGCAGTACTTCCTACAAATCCTGTACCTACTATTGCAACTTTGCGAAAACAATTTTTTTTATTTCCCATAAAAACAACCCATCACAAAAATAAAATAAAATAAAAAATATAAAAAAAATGATTAATATAATGGTTGTAATAAGAAATTTGATAAAAAATCAATAAATTTGTTTTTTAGAAGTAAATTAAATTTTGTTATATATTTTTTGAAAACAAAAAATCGTTTATAATTTTGCCGCAAAAAATATGACAAAATTTATAAACGATTTTTTTTATTTTAAATTTTTTAATATATTTTAGTGCAAATATGCTGGGCCAGAACGAGGAATTACACTGTTTGGCCTGATAACATAATAAAAATCAGGTTTTCTTTTTTTACCTTTTTTTACTTTTTTCTTAATAATACAATCTTTAATTTTTTTATTAGGATTTAATGATTTTGACACTTTAAAAAATTTTTTATCTGCATAAATATCTATTCTTGAATTTTTTGGCAATTTTTCTTTATCTTTAATAACCTTGACTAAATCTGAAATGGTTTTTGTTGCATCAATTTTTACATCACCTCTTTGTTTTGTAAAAAGATTTTTATATCGAATAATTCTAGTATTATCTCTAGCGCTTATTTGATCTAAAAAACAAAAAAAACTTAAAAACAAAAAAGCTTTTGTTAATTTTGTTAAATTATTTCTCATAATTTCTCCTAAAAATTAATTAAATTTATAATCTAAACTACTCACTTTTATATTTAATTTAACAAAACAATAATCCAAATAGCAATTTGTTTTAAAAAATTTGATCTCAAAAAATAATTAACCCCAGTTTACACTGGGGCCTAACACACTATTAACTGCACGAAACGCGCAGCTAATTTGAATTAATATTTTTTATATTTAAAATCAAACCCATTCAAGACGTGCTATTTGTGCTGTATCACTTTCACGTCTACCCAATGGTATAACTCTGGTATATCCACCTGGACGATCTACATATTTAATTGCAATTTCTTTAATAAGTTTTTCAACTGCCTTTTGATCATAAGGCAAAGCTTGTTTTACGCGACGAATAGTATTAAAATCATATCCCTTACGAGCTACAGTAACAAGTTTTTCAGCTATTTTTTGCACTTCTTTAATTCTTACCTTAGTTGTTTGCAAAAAACCATTATTAATCAAATGTATAGTCTGATTTCTTAACATTGCAGTTCTATGAGAAGATTTTCTATTTAACTTCTTTCTTCCATTTTGATGTTTCATGATTTTAAACCATCCTCTTGCTCTTTAATAACTTTTTTTAAATCTAACTCTTTTACATTCATGCCCAAATGAAGACCAAATGCACCAAGAATTTCTTTAACTTCTCTTAATGATTTACGTCCAAAATTCTTAACTTTTAATAAATCATCTTCAGTTAAATTAACCAAATCTATAACTCTTTTTACACCAGCACTTATCAAGCAATTATGAGATCTGACCGAAAACTCTAATTCATCAATTGGTTTTAAAAAGAGCTCAACTGGAAGACCTTTTGTTGGACCTTGAACATCCATTGCGCTAATTTTTTTCTCTTCAGCAATACCCTCTTCTTTAGATATGTCATTGAATGGAATTTCTTCTGCATCTAAGAAATGCTCAAATTGCGTTCTCAAAACAGACGTTCCATAGTTAATAATATCCTGAGGATTTATAGCACCGTTAGTAAAGATGCTCATTATAAGCTTGTCATAATCTATATCTTTACCCACACGAGTTTTTTCTGTATGGTATTCAACACGTTTAACAGGAGAAAACATTGCATCAACATAAATTCTACCATCTGATTGCAAAGCTTTATTTGCCGGCCACTGTGCAGGTAAATACCCTCTTCCTGTTTCAACAAAAAATTCAATTTCCAATACACCATCTGGAGCTAAATGTGCAATAATATGATCTTTATTTATTAATTCTAAATGATCATCTGCTTTAATATCTTCAACTCTTGCAACAGACTGACTTCCGGAAACAACTAAATTCATTTTTCCTGGTTGGCCAGTTTTGTTTTTAATAATTATACCCTTAATATTGAGTATAACTTGTAAAACATCTTCTATTACGCCTTTAACTGTAGAAAACTCATTATTAACGTCTTTAATTATAACGCTAGTAACGGCTGAGCCTTCTATTGATGATAAAACCACTCTTCGTAATGCATTCCCCAATGTAATACCAAAACCTGGTTCCAAAGGTTGAACAACCAATTCACCAAAAGTATTTGTAAGAGTTTTTTTTTCCCAACCTACCTTGGGAAGGATCAACGGTTTATATTTCATTTCCTGCATCAGACCTCCGTACCATTTATTCAAAAATTCAAATTAATTTAAAAATATCAATTATCAATTACTTGGAATACAACTCAACAATTAAACGTTCCTCAACTGGAATAGTTACATCAGAACGAACAGGTAAGCGTAAAACAACACCCTTACGTTCTTTTTTATCTAATTCCAACCAATCAGGAACTTTAATGCCAATATTTATTCTTTTATCAACAATAGTTTCAATAAAAACTGTTTTATTTAAAGCTCTTTGAGACAAAGTAATTGCATCGCCTGGCTTAACCAAATAAGATGGAGTTCTTACTCTTTTTCCATTAACATTAATATGACCATGCACTATCAACTGACGAGCTTGATCCCTGGAAAAAGCCATTTTTAATCGAAAAAGAACATTATCTAATCTGCGTTCTAATAAAGAAACTAAATTTTCACCTGTTGAGCCTTTAAATTTAGAAGCTTTTTCAAAAAATCTTCTAAATTGTGATTCCAGCACACCATACATTAATTTTGCTTTTTGCTTTTCTTGAAGCTGCTTTCCATATTCTGAAAGCTTTTTTGAACCAGCTTTTTTTCCATGCTGACCAGGAGTAGGCAAACCTTGTTCTATAGGACACTTTGCCGTTCGACATTTTGCACCCTTCAAGAACAATTTTTCACCAACTTTTCTGCAGCTTCTGCAATTTTTGCTAATATCTAGATTACTTGCCATAAAAACCTTTAATCAAAGTAAGTAATTAACTACTTTTATACTTTATATATTAAACTCTACGTTTTTTAGGAGGCCTACAGCCATTATGAGGCAATGGCGTCACATCCCTTAATAAAGTTACAGTCAAACCAGAAGATTGTAGAGCTCTTACAACAGAATCTCGACCGGATCCTGGCCCCTGCATATTTACCTCTACCAATCTGGCACCAAGACCAACCAATTCTTTAGCTAGATTACCAGCTATTTGTGTAGCAGCAAAAGGCGTACCTTTACGCGCACCTTTAAAACCTAATTGCCCAGAACTTCCACGCATAATAACATCACCATTAGTAGTTGTAATACTTACCAAAGTGTTATTAAAAGTAGATTTTACATGAGCTACTACAGTATCAATATTTTTCCAACTTTTTTTACTACTTTTCTTTTTATAAGCCATCTTTACCTCTATATCCTAGACAAGTTTATTTTTTAGTTATTGCCTTTTTTAATGCTACAGCTCCACCTGGACGTCTAGGTCCCTTGCGAGTTCTAGCATTAGTTTTTGTACGTTGTCCTCTGACAGGTAAAGATCTCTTATGTCTTGTACCTCTATAAGAACCTATTTCTTGCAATCTTTTAATATTAAGGGTTATTTCTTTTCTTAAATCACCCTCAATTTTGTAATTATCATTTATGTATTTTTGAATAGCAGCAACTTGTTCATGAGATAAATCTTTTATACGAATATCTGGACTTACTTTTGTATCAGATAAAATTTCTTGGGATCTAGTCAAACCTATCCCAAACAAGTATGTTAATCCAATTTCTACACGTTTATTAGCGGGTAAATAAACACCTTCAATACGAGCCATGCAAAACCTCTCTAATTATTAACCTTGACGTTGTTTATGTCTAGGGTTTTTATCACAAATCACTCTAACGATACGTCCTCGTCTTATAACTTTACAATGTTCACAAATTTTTTTTACAGATGTGCGTACTTTCATAATATCTAATCTTTCAAAACTTAATTAAATTTAAACTAAAATTAACTTAAAATTCTTAAACTTTATAACGTGAAATAATTCGCCCCTTGGTCAAATCATATGGCGAAAGTTCCACGGCTACCTTATCCCCCGGTAATAATTTTATATAATGCATACGCATTTTACCAGAAACATGTGCTAAAACCAAATGTTTACCTTCTATTTCTACTTGAAACATAGCATTTGGCAAAGCTTTCATAACCGTACCATCTACAACAATAACATCATTCTTTTTTTTCATACTATAAATTACCTTAAATTACCTTCTATCTAGTAAAAATTTGTGGGCCATTATTTGTTATTAAAATGGTATCTTCAACATGGGCTGACAAACCACCATCCAAAGTCTTTGCAGTCCATCCGTCTTTCATTATTTTAACGGCATAATCACCTTGCGTAATCATAGGCTCAATTGCAAGAGTCATGCCTTCTTGCAAAATAGGACCTTGACCTTTAACGCCAAAGTTTGGAATATCTGGCTGCTCATGCATACTTTTACCTATACCATGTCCAGCAAAATCCCTCACTACGCCAAAACCAGCTTGTTCAACTATTGATTGAATACAAGCAGATATATCAGATAGATGATTACCAACTACGGCATACTCAATTGCACAATCTAAAGCAGTTTGCGCAACAAGTGCTATTTTTTTCACTTCGTCTCTCACAGATTCTACAAAAAAATACCTTGCCATATCTGCACAATAATTTTTGTAAGAACCAACAACGTCTATTTTAACAAAATCCCCAGATTTTAAAATAACTTTATCCGAGGGAACTCCATGAACAATAACATCGTTCAATGAAATACAAGTTGCATATTTGTAACCCGCATAACCCTTACATTCTGGCTTCAAACCCAAACTTAGCATTCTTTTTTCAATAAAATTATCAATCTGTAAAGTGTCAATTCCAGGCACTATTAAATCTTTTGTCTCTTGCAATATTTGAGAAAGCAGTTGTCCAGCTTTCTGCATTCGTTCTATTGAAATTTTATTTTTTATTTTTATCATAAAATTAATTTTGATTTAAAATTCTCAAATAGGTCTAAACTCTTTAAGTTAGTAACTTCTATTTTTTCAACACGAATATTAGAAGAAGCATAAAAATTTAACACTTTTTTACTGGATTCAATAAATTTTTTTAACCTATTTTTTATATTTTCAAAACTGTCATCAGCTCTCTTAATCAAATCACTTCCACAAACTTCGCAAGATTTATTTTTCAAAAAATTTTCAGAATAAACAATTTGACAGTCTTTATTCTGACACAATAATCTAGAAAAAGCCCTTTTAAGAACCTCTTCATCTGATATTATAAGATAAATAATTTTAAAATTAAAATTCACACCTATTTTATTTAAAAAATCTAAAAAAAGTGTCGCTTGTTTAGCAGTTCTAGGAAATCCATCAAAAATTATTGTTTTTGTTTCAATATTTTTTTTTGATATTTTTGCTAAAAACCAATCACTAACAACATCAACTATTAAATCATCAGGTATTAAACTTTTATTTTGCGAATATTTCAATATCAGATTACCAATATCTGTACCGATTTCAATACTTTTTCTACAAAAATTACCTGCAGAAAAAATTTCAAATGTTCTATCTTTTTTGCACAAATTTGTCAAAGTTCCTTTTCCAGAACACGGCGGACCCATTAATGAAATAATATTATTAACGGCCACTTCTTCCTCTTAATCTACCAGTAGATAAAAAACCTTCGTAACGCCTTTCTATCAAATGCGTTTCAATTTGTGAAGACATATCAAGAGCAACGCCAATAACAATCAAAAGGCTAATACCACTAAATATTATTGGAAAATTAAAAATATAAGCCAATACACTTGGCAAAATAGCCAACGATGCAAGATATATAGCTCCAGGAAAACCTATTCTTGTTAACAAATAATCAAAAAATTCTGCAGTTTTTTTACCCGGACGAATCCCAGGAACAAAACCACCCGATTTTCTTATATTATCTGCCAACTCAACCGGATTAAAAATTACAGCAGTATAAAAAAATGCAAAAAATATAATCAACCCTGCCTGCAAGACATAGAATAAAAAACTATTATAACCAAACCATTGGGATAAAAAAGCCAATGCAGAAAACTTAGACGCAAGCATATTAATTATCATCATTGGCAATTGTATTATTGCACCAGCAAAAATAACAGGTATAACCCCAGATGGATTTATTTTTAATGGGATATAAGAACTTTGTCCACCATAAACTTTATTCCCAACAACTCTTTTTGCATATTGTACAGGAACTCTTCGCTCACCACGCTCTAAAAATACAACACACATAATAACAGCAATTGTAATTAATACTAATAAACCCGCAACCAACGGATCGGTCTGCCCCATTTGGACGTTGTTTATTAATTTAATTATGGCACTAGGCAAACCAACTACTATTCCAGCAAAAATTATCATTGAACTACCATTGCCTATACCATGAGAATTTATTTGCTCACCAAGCCACATTATAAACATGGCGCCAACACTAAAAATTAAAACTGAAGTTAATCTAAAACCCCATCCAGGATTAATTACAATACCAGGCTGAGAAGCCACAAGTGCAGAAATACCAAATCCTTGAATTATACTTAACCCAAAAGCTAAATATCGCGTATATTGATTTATAACTTTACGCCCATATTCGCCTTCTTTTGCTAATTGCTCCAAGGTTGGAACCATAACTGTAAGCAACTGCATCATAATAGAGGAGTTAATATAAGGAATCATACCTAAGGCAAAAATAGAAAAATTTCTTAACGCTCCTCCTGAAAACAAATCCAAATAAGAAATTAATCCACCAGTAAAACCTGTGCTTAACAAACCACTTAATGCACTTGTATTTACACCCGGAACAGGAACGTGCGCCCCAAACCTATAAACGGCTAATACCGCAAGGGTAAAAGCCAGTTTTTTTCTTAAATCAGCAACAAAAAAAATATTCTTAAAATTGCTAAATTGTACTATCACCTTTAATCTCCTTGTTCAACTTGAGTTACCTCGACTTTCCCTCCAGCATTCTGAATAGCTTCAACAGCAGATTTGCTAAATAAATCGGCTTTGACTGTCAATTTTTTATTTAATTGACCATTTCCTAATATTTTTATTAAAAATTTTCTTTTGCCTTTTATTAAATTTTTTTCTAATAAAGTTTTTTTATTAACTATCTCATCATTATTAAATTTTAATTCTAAATCTTTTAAATTTATTATTAAAACTTCTTTTTTAAATGAATTAATAAAACCTCTTTTTGGCAATCTTCGAGTCAAAGACATCTGCCCACCCTCAAAGAAAGGCTTTAATTCACCAGATACTCCAGATCTTGCCTTTTGACCTTTATGTCCACGACAAGAAGTGCCACCCCTGTCTCCGCCCCTACCTATACGTTTTCTTTTCTTAGATGTTGATTCCAAATTATTAAGCTGCAACATTTTGAACCTCTTCATTATTGTTGGACTTATTAGTGACATCTCTGCCGACAATTTCACTTAATGATTTGCCGCGCATTTTTGCTAACTGTCTAGCTGATTTCATTGTTCTTAAAGCCTTTACCGTCGCTTTAACAATATTTTGAGGGTTTGAAGATCCAAAGGATTTTGCTAAAACATCTTTAATTCCAGCAGCATCCATTATAGCTCTTACTGCACCTCCAGCAATTACACCAGTACCCAAACTAGCTGAACGTAATAAAACCTGACTAGAACCATGCTTTGCTTTGAGAGCAAATGGTATAGTAGTTTTGTACATAGGCACTTTAAACATATCTTTTTTTGCCCTTTTTAAAGCCTTAGCAATAGCAGAGGAAACTTCTCTACTTTTCCCTAATGCAAATCCAACTTTTCCATTTTTATCTCCAACTACAACAAGAGCTGAAAAAGCAAATCTTCTACCACCCTTTATTACTTTTGCAACACGTCTTACATTCAAAACTTTTTCAACGTATTCTTCTGTAGGCATTAATTCTTTTTTAATTCTTGCTTGAGCCATACCAATCTTTCTTAGTTAAAATTCAAATATCTTTAAAATTGCAATCCACTTTCACGTAAACCTTCAGCTAAAGCGCTAACTCTTCCATGATAAAGATATCTTCCTCTATCAAAAAAAACTTTATCAATAGATTTGCTCAAAGCAATTTTTCCAAGTTCAATACCAACTTTTTTAGCAACTTCTTTTTTATCAGTTTTTTTATCTTTAGTAGTCAAATTAAGAGAAGAAAAACTTGCTATAGTAGTTTGTGAACTATCATCAATAATTTGAGCATACATATTTTTCAAACTTCTAAAAACACAAATTCTAGGCTTTAAACCTTTACTATTTAGATTGCCCTTGACTCTATGAACTCTTCGTACAGTTCTTTGTTGAATTTTTTTTTGTGTTTTTTTCTGAATACTCACTTTAAATGCCTTTCCATATTCAATACTCAATATTTAATATTTAATAATTTAAATTTAATAATTAACTAGAAGATTTGGTTTTTCCTGCTTTACGGATTAAAACCTGACCTTCTATTATAATTCCAGTACCCTTATATGGCTCTGGTGGCCTAAATGATCTAACCGTATCACAAACATTTCCAAGCAAAAATTTATCAGATGATTTAAAAATTAAATTTTGTCCAGTTTTATCAACATCTACAGTTACTTGGACAGGTAATTCATAATCAATTTTATGACTATATCCCAAAGTAAAAGTAAGTTTTTTACCTGATAATTGAGCTTTATAACCAAGACCAACTATTTTTACTTTTTTCTCAAAACCTGTTTGAACACCAGTTACTTTGTTAGCAAGCAAAGCTCTATGAAGTCCCCAAATCATTCTGTTTTTTCTGCTATTCTCAGAAATAGATAAAATTAAAAAACCATTTTCTAAAGAAGCATTTACAGCTTCTGGTAATTCATGAGTAAATTCAGCCTTGGGACCCTTTAAAAAAACATTTTTATCTTTAATTTCCACTTTTGCTGTTGAAATTTCTATCGGTTTTCTTCCAATCTTAGACATATCAAATCCTTACCACACGTGACAAATAACTTCACCGCCAACAGATAATTGTCTTGCTTGTCGATCGGTTATTATACCTTTGTTAGTATTTAGAATGGAGACGCCTAATCCTCCAATAACTGAAGTCATACTTCTTATACCTTCATAACAGCGACGACTTGGCTTACTAACACGTTTTATCTCATTAATAGCTGGCTGACCATCAACATATTTTAAATGAACAACCAAACACAATTTTCCATCTTCATCTTCAATCTTTTCAAATTCACGAATAAAACCTTCATTTTTTAAAACTTGAGCAATCCCAAATTTTTCTCTTGAGTAAAAAACAACTATTCTGCGTTTACCAACTAATAACGCATTACGAATACTAGTTAAAAAATTACCTAATACATCAATCGACATTATTTTGTCCTTCTAATATTACCAGCTTGTCTTCTTAACCCCGGGAAGCAAACCTTCTAACGCAAATTTTCTAAAACAGAGTCTACATAATAAAAAATCCCTCATAAATCCACGAGGTCTTCCACACATTTTACATCTGTTTCTTGATCTTGTAGAAAATTTTGGAGTCTTATTTGCTTTTTCAATCAATGCTTTTTTTGCCATAAATATAGCCTTTTTTCAATATTCCTAGTTTTTAAATGGCATATTAAAGTCTTTTAAAAGAGCTTTTGCATGCTCATCAAGCTTAGCCGTAGTTTGTATTGTTATATTTAAACCTCTTACTTTGTCAACCTTATCATAGTCAACTTCAGGAAAGATCATCCAATCTTTAATTCCCAAATTTAAATTTCCATTTCCATCAAATTTTGGATTAATTCCATGAAAATCTTTCACGTTAGGAATAGAAATATTAACAAGTTTATCTAAAAATTCATACATCATCTTTCCCCTTAAAGTTACCATAACTCCAATAGGAACCCCTTCTCTCAATTTAAAACCCGCTATTGATTTCTTAGCATAAGTTTTAACTGCCATCTGACCTGCAATCTGACTTATTATATTTTTTATTCCATCTAAAATTTTTCCATCACTAACAGCGTCTTTTACACCTATATTTAAAACAATTTTAGACACCTTAGGAACTTGCATAACATTTCTGAATTTTAATTTATTTTGCAAGCTTGGAACAATTTCATTTTTATACAATTCTTCTAATCGTGATTTCATAAAGCAACCTTAATGCTAAAAAGCTTCTTTGCATTTATTACAAATTCTAGCCTTTTTTTGTTTTTCATCGTTCAAAAATTTAGTTTGTACCCTACAAGCTTTTTTACAAGAAGAACAAACAGGCATTACCTTGCAAAGAGGAAAATAATTTTCTTCTTTTACAATTTTACTAACTTCACCCTGTTTTCTTGCTTTTACATGACGAGCAACTATAGAAACACCTTTTACTAAAACTTTATCTTTTTTAGTATCAATATCTATTACGCTGCCCTGCTTGCCCTTATCTTTACCAGATATAACAAGCACTGTATCATTTTTTTTTACCCTACGTAACATAATCTTTTACCCATTTTTATAATTTATTTTTTTCACAAAACTTCCGGTGCTAAAGAAACTATTTTTGAAAAACCTTCAGCCCGCAATTCTCTAGCAATAGGACCAAATATGCGAGTTCCAACCGGTTGTTTTTCTTTGTCAATTACAACAGCCGCATTTTCATCAAACCTTATGTAACTTCCATCATTTCTTCGGGTTTCTTTTCTTGTTCTAACTATAACGGCGTTTAATACATCACCCTTTTTAACGGTTCCACCTGGAATAGCTTTTTTCACAGAAACTTTTACAATATCTCCAATATATGCATACCTTTTATCGGTACTTCCTGTAACTTGTATAACCATTAATTTTTTTGCACCTGAATTATCAGCTACTTCTAAATAAGTTTGTTTCTGAACCATCGCTTATTCCCTTATTAAACCGATTTCTTTGTAATTAATTTCAAAACCATATGCTTAGTTTTGGAAATAGGTCTACTTTCAATTATTTCAACCAAATCGCCAATCTTCGCTTCATTGTTTTGGTCATGTACTTTATACTTTTTTGAACGTGTAACGATTTTATGAAAAAAAGGATGTTCAAAAGTTCTGCTTATACTAACCACAATTGTTTTATCCATTTTATCAGAAACAACTTTACCTAAAAGAATTTTTTCATTTTTCAACATTTTACATCCATCCTTAAAAACTATTTGTTTCTTTTCTGATTTAAAACAGTCAAACATCTAGCAATATTAATTCGTATTTTTTTTAATTGCGAATAATCTTTAGCCTGACCAACGGCTAAATTTAGCTTCAAATTAAAAATATCTTTTTTTAACTGATCTACTTCTCTTAACAATGAACTAGCATCCATTTTTCTTATTTCATCTATATTCATAATAAATCACATTTTATTTAATAATAAATTTAGTTCTCATAGGAAGCTTGTAAGAAGCCGAAGTTAAAACCTTCTTGGCAATTACTGCATCAAGACCCTTAACTTCAAACAAAACTTTACCTCGCTTAACAACACAAACCCAAAACTCTGGATTTCCCTTACCTTTACCCATTCGTGTTTCAGCGGGTTTTTTAGTTACTGGCTTATCAGGAAACACTCTTAAAACAAGTTCCCCGATTTTTTTTAATTTCCTATTAATCGTAACTCTAGCCGCTTCTATTTGCCTTGCAGTTAACCAACCAGGCTCAACTGCCTGCAATCCAAATTCTCCAAAGGTCACCGTGCTTGCGCCTTGTTTTGCATGACCTCTCATAGAGCCTCTTTGAACTTTTCTGTACTTAGTCTTCTTCGGCATTAACATAGTTCAATCTTTCTGATAACTATTTTTTTAATCTTAATATTCACCATTACAAATCCATACTTTGACACCAATTATTCCATAGGTAGTCTTTGCTTCAGCCGAATAAAAACCAACATTAGAACGCAAAGTATGTAATGGAACAGATCCAAGCCTTAACCATTCACTACGCGCAATTTCTGCGCCACCCAGCCTACCGGAACAACAAATTTTTATGCCCTTAGCACCAGCATTCATTGTAGCATAACCTGCACGCTTCATTGCTCTTTTAAAACTAACTCTTTTTTCTAACTGATCAGCAATGTTTTTTGCAACTAAGGCCGCATTCAAATCAGGATTTTTTACTTCCTGCACAGATATATCAACATTTTTTTTAAATTTAGAAAAAAAATCACTTTTTAATCTATCTATTCCTGCACCCCTTTTTCCAATAATGAAACCAGGATGTGCAGAAAAAATGATTATTTTAACATTTTCTGCAGCTTTTTCTATAACTATTTTTGCAACATCACTATAATTTAATTGGTTTTTTAGGAATTTTCTAATATGCAAATCTTCCAACAAATCTTTTCCGTAACTTTTGGCAAACCAACGAGCCTGCCAATCTTCAAAAACACCTAATCTAAAACCTAAAGGATGAACTTTTTGACCCACTTAAACACCTCTAAAATTATTATCTATATCAGCAAACATAATTACTTTTCAATTAATTTTTGTATCTACTTAAAATATTTATTTAGATATTTTTCTTGCCAATTCAACCTGAATATGACTCAATCTTTTTCTCTGTATATTTGCTTTACCCATAGCTCCAGGTTTAAAATATTTTATAATTGGTCCTTGATCTATTCTTATTTCTTTAATAAGTAAATCTTGCATAGAAGAAATATCTGTCTGCGTATTTTTTCCATTTGAATATGCAGAAAAAATTGTTTTAATTATAGGTCTTACTCTTTTAATTTCACAATTCTGCAACCAAGCCAAAGCACGATCAACAGAATACCCTCTAACTACATCAACAAAAGGTCTCAACTTATACGGAGAAACACGTACATATTTACTTATAGCTTTTATTGTTTTTTCAGACATTTTTTAGCCTTTTTAAAATTGTCTTAATACTTTAGTTATTTTCCAGCTGCTCCAGATTTACGCTGGCCACTATGCATCCTAAATGTTCGAGTTGGGGCAAATTCTCCTAAATAATGTCCAACCATATTTTCTGTAATTGAAACAGAAACAAATTTTCTTCCATCATGAATTGCAATTGTTTGACCTACAAAATCAGGAGTAACCATGCTGCCTCTTTTCCAGGTTTTAATCACTTTTCTTTGACCTGATGCTTTTACCTCTTCTAATTTTTTCAACAAAGATGGATCAACAAAAGGTCCTTTTTTTAATGATCTAGTCATATTTATTATACCTTTTTATTTACGTCTTTTCAAAATAGCAGAACTTTTACGTTTTCTAGTTCTGGCACCTTTAGTACACTTACCCCAAGGAGTTACTGGATGAGATCCAGATTTTGATCTTCCCTCACCACCTCCATGAGGGTGATCTATAGGGTTCATAGCCATACCTCTAACTGTAGGCCTTATACCCATGCGCCTAGTTCGTCCAGCTTTACCTATTGTAACGTTTTTCCAATCAGCATTGGATAAAACACCAACAGATGCCCAATTATCCAATCCAACGGTTCTTGTTTCCCCTGAAGGCATTTTTAATATAGCAAGACCCCCTTCTTTTGCTAATAATTGAACTGCACATCCTGCACTTCTTGCAAACTTACCCCCACGCCCAGGAGAAATCTCCACGTTGTGAATAAAAAAACCAACTGGAATGTTTTTTATAGGTAAACAATTACCTACTCTAGGCTCAGCTTTGCTACTTGAAAGAACCGTATCACCTATATTTAATCCATCTGCTTTAAGAATATAACCCTTTGCTCCGTTTTTGTAAAAAATTAAAGCAATAAAAACATTTCTGTTTGGATCATACTCAAAGGCTTCAATTTTACCAGGAATATCTATTTGAGATCTTCTAAAATCTATAATCCTATATTTTCTTTTTGCTCCCCCTCCACGATGTCTTGTTGTAATGCGACCATAAGCATTACGTCCTCCTGAACCGCCAAGAGGAAGAACCAAGCTTTTTTCCGGATTTTTCTTGGTTATATCTTTAAAAGAGAGAAATTGTTGATTTCTTAATGAAGAATTTCTTGGTTTTCTATTTACTATAGCCATTCTATTTTCCTTCTAAATTCATCTCTTTTTTGTCCAAAGTCTCTTCTTGTTCTGCAACACCCATGGTTTCAAAATTACCAGGCAAATCTATCTTGTAACCTTTTTTTAAAAAAACAATTGCCTTTTTTGTATCAGGAGACTGGAAAGACATTCTTGCAAAAACTCTTTTTTTTCCAGGACAAGAAATAACCCGAACTTTATCAACCTTAACATCCCAAATTTTTTCAACGGCTTCTCTAATCATTATTTTGTTCGCTTCTTTATGAACTTGGAATGTTATTTGTTTTAATTTCCTAAACAAATCAACTGTTTTAGGAGTTATTATTCTTTTTTTTATAATATCATAAGCGCTTAATTTCATTTTAGTCTCACTCAGTTCCACGCTGCAATCATATTTTTAAACAAATCCAAATCTTTCTTTAAAAATATCCAGCGATCATTTTTGGTTAAATTATAAGCATCGGCTTGATCAAAACTAAGTACACTAATATTTGGAATATTTCTAAAAGACATCCAATTAGATTCATCAGCAAAAGGTAAAAATATTAAAACTTTTTTATTATGTTTATCTATTTTTTTTAATGCATCAAATGCACCTCTTGTACTTGGTTTATCAAAACTCAAATCCAAACAACATAATTTTTTATCTTCTAAAAAATTATGAAAAATATTATTCAAAACTAATTTTTTTTGTTTGCGATTAATAGACAAAGTTCTTGTTCGAGGTTGTGGTCCAAAGATCACACCACCTTTTCTCCATAATGGAGAACGCAACGTTCCAGCTCTTGCTCGACCCGTACCTTTTTGCTTCCAAGGTTTTTTGTTTGAGAAACTAATCCCACCTCTATCTTTGCAACCAACAGTTCCTTGTCTCCAATTAAACAATAAAGACTTTATGGCATAAGAAAAAGTTCTTATGCTTTCATCTCTCTTTAAAGCTTGTAAGTCATCAAGTTTCAATGCTTCTTGCTCATTTCCGCTAGAATTATAAATAGGTATCTGTATCTGGCTCATAATATTTATCCTTGTTTACAAATAGTTACCAAAGAAGCATTCTTTCCAGGAACAGCTCCCTTTACAAACAAACTACTATTTTCTTTATCTATATGAATAATTTTTAAACCTTTTACAGTGATTCTATCATTTCCTGTTTGTCCAGGAAGTTTTTTACCTTTTACAACTTGACCCTGAGTGCGCAAGTTACCTATAGCCCCTGGTCTTCTATGAAAATTTGAACCGTGACTTTCAGGTCCACCGCCAAAACCCCAACGTTTAACAACGCCCTGAAATCCGTGTCCCTTACAAATTCCAGTAACTTTTATAATATCTTCAGCCTGTAAACCAAGACCATCAAAATTGATTTTTTGGCCTAAAGTAAAACCGGAAGAATCTGCTTCTTCAGTTAAAACTTCACGTAAAAAACAAAAATATTTTTTTTTATTTTTTAACCAATCAACAGAAAATGACTTTTTTCTATATCTATTTCTTAAAATACCCAATTGCAATGCAGAATAACCTTCATTTTGAGTAGTTTTAACCTGAGTTACAAATAAATCAGAAACATTTATTACCGTAACAGGAAAAACTTTTCCATTAGGAGCAAAAATTTGGGTCATCCCCACTTTTTTACCTAAAATATTATTTAGCATAATTCAGCCTCTTGCTCATCATTTTGTTCTTTACTTAATTTCAACATCGACCCCAGCTGAAATATTTAATTTCATCAAAGCCTCCATTGTCTGTTCAGAAGGGGAAACAATATCTAAAATGCGTTTATGTGTTGTTAGTTCAAACTGTTCCCTCGACTTTTTATCAACATGAGGCGATCTTAAAACTGTAAAACATTTTCTGTGATTAGGCAGAGGAACGGGCCCCAAAACTTTGGACCCGGTCCTTTTAACTGTCAACGCAATTTGCTTTACTGCACTATCTAACAGCTGATAATCATAGGATTTCAATGTTAAACGTATTCTTTGTTTCTTCATTCAAAATAACCTAAACAATTATTCTATTATTTCTGTAACAATACCTGCACCAACTGTTCTTCCGCCTTCACGAATTGCAAATTTCAATTCTTTATCCATAGCAATCTTACTTACTAATTCTACGGTTACTGCAACTTCATCCCCAGGAACAACCATTTCTCGGCCCTCTGGAAGAGTTATTGTACCTGTAACATCTGTAGTTCTAAAATAAAATTGAGGTCTATAACCATTAAAGAATGGCGTATGACGCCCGCCTTCTTCTTTTTTTAATGTGACAATTTGAGCTTTAAATTTTTTATGAGGTGTTATTGAACCCGTTTTCGCTATCACCTGACCACGTTCTACTTCTTCTTTTTTCGTACCACGAAGTAAAACACCTACGTTATCACCAGGAATAGCTTCTTTTAATTCCTTATTAAACATTTCAAGACCAGTAATGGTAGTTTTTTTCGTATCACCAAAACCAACTATTTCAGCTTCATCACCGACCTTAACAATACCTTGTGCAATACGGCCTGTAACAACAGTTCCACGACCAGAAATTGAAAATACGTCTTCTATTGGCATCAAGAAAGGCTTCTCTGTATCTCTTTCTGGGGTTGGGATATATGAATCCACCGCATCCATTAGTTTCATGATAGCCTGAGAACCTATTTCAGATTTATCACCTTCTAATGCCTTTAAAGCAGAACCTTTGACAATAGGGATATCTTGACCCGGAAAACCATAACTACTTAAAAGTTCTCTTACTTCTTCTTCTACCAATTCAACCAAGCCTTCATCATCAACCATGTCAACTTTATTCAAGAAAACAACAATAGATGGAACGCCAACTTGACGAGCCAAAAGTATATGCTCTCTTGTTTGAGGCATAGGTCCATCTGCTGCAGATACTACCAGGATAGCACCATCCATTTGTGCTGCACCAGTTATCATATTTTTTACATAGTCAGCATGCCCAGGACAATCGACGTGCGCATAGTGACGCTTACCTGTTTCATATTCAACGTGAGATACTGCAATCGTAATACCTCTAGCTTTTTCTTCTGGAGCATTATCAATTTGATCAAAAGCCCTAAAAGAACCTCCGCCCTGTTCAGATAAAACTTTTGTAATAGCTGCAGTCAATGTCGTTTTTCCATGATCAACGTGCCCAATTGTTCCAACATTACAATGAGGCTTTGTTCTTTCAAATACACCTTTTGCCATTTTGTAAATCCTTCCTAGACAAACTATTTTTAAACTATTTTTTTATAAAACTATTTTACTTTTGTCCTACAATTGCATCTTGAACATTTTTAGGTACTTCCCTATAAACTTCAAATTGCATAGTAGAACTGGCACGACCTTTTGTCATTGAACGTAAATCAGTCGTATACCCAAACATTTCCGCTAACGGAACTTCAGCATTTATAACTTGAACACCTTTACGTTCACCCATTCCCAAAATCCTACCCCGCCTAGAATTTAAATCTCCCATAACATCACCCATATGCTCTTCTGGAGTAACAACTTCAATCTTAAAAATGGGTTCTAATAGGACTGGATTTGCCTTTTTCATTCCATCTTTAAAAGCCATTGATGCTGCAATCTTGAAAGCCAATTCAGAAGAATCAACATCATGAAAAGATCCATCATAAACAGTTACCTTAACATCCTCTACAGGATAACTCGCAAGAATACCCGAAGTTAAGGCTTCCCTTACCCCCTTTTCTATACCAGGAATATATTCTCTAGGAATTACACCACCAGTAATACCATTCACAAATTCAAATCCAGCCGCTCTTTCTAATGGTTCTAACTTAAGCCATACATGTCCATATTGACCTCTACCACCAGATTGCCTGATAAATTTACCTTCAGATTCAATTGTTTTCTGAATGGTTTCTTTATATGCTACCTGGGGTTTTCCCACAGTAGCTTCAACTTTATGTTCACGCAATAACCTATCAACGATAATCTCTAAATGAAGCTCACCCATACCTGAAATCACCGTCTGACCTGTATCATTATCAAAAGAAAATTTGAAAGATGGATCTTCTTGCATTAACTTCCTTAAAGACAAAGTCATTTTTTCATAATCACCGCGCCCCTTAGGTTCTATTGCGACACTTACTACAGTTTCAGGGAAATCAATGGATTCTAATAAAATAGGGTGATTTTCATCACAAAGAGTATCGCCCGTGGTAACATCTTTTAATCCCACTAAAGCCACAATACTTCCTGCTTCGGCAGATTTTACTTCTTCCCTCTTATTTGCGTGCATTTTTAATAATCGGCTAATTCTCTCTTTTTTACCTTTTGCAGCATTAAAAACATAAGATCCAGCCTCTAACACACCAGAATAAACACGCGCAAAAACCAATGAACCGACAAAAGGATCTGTCATAATTTTAAAAGCAAGAGCAGAAAAAGGTTCTTTTGTATCAGCATGCCTTACTTCTACTTTATCTGTATCAGGATTTTCACCCTCAACTGGTCGGACTTCTAAAGGCGATGGCAAATAATCAACAACAGCATCCAGAAGTAATTGAACACCTTTGTTTTTAAAAGCAGAACCACAAAACATAGGCGTTATTTCCTGATTTAAAACACCTTTTCTTATTGCCGATTTAATTTCTTGGATAGAAATATCTTCCCCATTTAAATATTTATCAGCTAAAGCATCATCAAAATCACAAGCTTTTTCTACAATTTTTTCTCGCAATTCTTTAGTTTTTTCTTTATATTCTTCAGGAACTTCAACTCTTTGAATAACCGTTCCTTGAGAGGCTTCATCAAAAAGAATCATTTGCTGATCTAATAAATCTATAATTCCTTTGAAATTTTCAGATTCACCTACAGGCAATTGCATTGCAACAGAATTACCTCTTAATTTTGAATTAACTTCTTCTACAACATCAAAATAATTTGCGCCTACTCTGTCTAATTTATTAACAAACGCCATTCGTGGAACTTTATATTTATCAGCCTGCCTCCAAACCGTTTCCGATTGAGGCTCAACCCCACCAACACCACAAAAAACCGCAACGCAACCATCTAAAACCCTCAAGGATCTTTCAACTTCAATTGTAAAATCAACGTGGCCAGGAGTATCTATAATATTAATTTGATAATCCTGCCAAAAACAAGTAGTCGCTGCAGAAGTAATGGTTATCCCTCTCTCTTGTTCTTGCTCCATCCAATCCATTACGGCCGCGCCTTCATGGACCTCTCCTATTTTATGAGAAACACCGGTATAAAAAAGAATACGTTCAGTTACAGTCGTTTTACCGGCATCTATATGCGCCATTATTCCTATGTTTCTATATTTTTTTAATTTATTGTCACCATTACTCATACTAAATTACCTCTATAAGCAACATTACCAAGCATAATGAGAGAAAGCCCTATTTGCTTCGGCCATCCTATGAACATCAACACGTTTTTTTACAGCGTTTCCCCGGGCTTCTGCAGCTTCAAGAATTTCGCTAGCCAATCTTTTACCCATAGTCTTGTCAGACCTTCCAGCAGCTGCATCTATAAGCCAACGCAATGTGAGCGCTGTTGCCCTTCTTGGTCTAACTTCAGTAGGTATTTGGTATACGCCACCGCCAACACGCCTAGATTTAACTTCAACAGCAGGTTTTATTTGCTTTATAGCTTTATCAAATATCAAAAAACCCTTTTTATCATCCCCATCAGATTTTTCAGCTAAAACATCAAACGCTTCATAAACAATAGAGCGAGCTATATTTTTTTTACCCTGCTCCATTACCATATTTATAAATTTTTGAACTAAATTAGAGTTAAATCTTGGATCAACGCCTATTTCTCTTATAAGGCCTACTGATTTACGTCTTGGCATTATTAAGCACCTTTCTTTTTCCGTTTAGCACCATATAAAGAACGAGATTGAGATCTTCCCTCAACCCCAGAAGCATCTAGTGTTCCTCGAACAATATGATATTTTACACCAGGCAAGTCTTTTACCTTTCCACCCCTAACCAAAACAACTGAGTGTTCTTGAAGATTATGACCTTCACCAGGAATATAGGCAGTGACTTCTTTTCCTGTTGTCAATTTGACACGAGCAACTTTTCTTAATGCTGAGTTTGGTTTTTTGGGAGTTTGCGTATAAACACGCACACAGACGCCCCTTCTTTGAGGACATGCATTTAGTGCGGGAGACTTTGTCTTTTTTTTGACTTCAGTACGACCAGATCGTACAAGTTGATTTATCGTTGGCATTTTTTGCTTCCTATTCAACAAAAATTAATTTAAATTCTCTTAATATTTTCGATTAACAATAATCAATTTTATAGGTTTTTAAACTTTTTTCAAGTAAAAATTATGCAATTCTTGTTTAATTATAAAATTAAACTCTATAATTAAAAATATGATTATTACTAAAAAATGATTTTTTGTATATAATAAAATTTTACTAAATAATAATCACATTTTTTATAAAAAAAGGGCAATCATGAATTTAAATGTTTTATCTATTTTTTTTACCACAAAATTCGTTCCGCTTATTTTTACAATAATAGGTTTTGGCTTATTAATTACAATACACGAATTCGGTCATTTTATATTTTGCAAAATATTTGGTGTTTACACACCAACTTTTTCATTAGGAATGGGACCTAAAATTTTAGAAAAAAAGATAGGTACAACAAATTTTAGATTATCAGCAATTCCTCTTGGTGGCTATGTAGAAATTGCAGGCCTTGCAGAAGTTGGAGGCCAGGGTGAACAAGAACATTCTAAATTGACAGGTGGTCAATCTTTTGAATCCAAACCATATTGGCAAAAAGCAATTATTTTATTGGGAGGTGTTTTATTCAACTTGTTATTTGCTTACATATTTTTCTCAATCATATATTTCTATGGCGTCCCAAAACAAAAGGCCGACTTAATAATAAACACCAAAATCGAAAAAACTATTCAAAAAAAATTTAATATAGCTCCTGAAGACAAAATTATTTCTATAGATAATCAAAATTTAAGTTCAGACCCCAAAAAACTTATCCCGGTTTTGCAAAAATATTTTTTAAAAAAATTCACTGGTGCTGATATTATTCCATTGACAGTTTTAAGAAATAATAAAAATATAAAATTAAATTTGAATTTCAAATCTGAAAAAGAACAAGACGAATTTTTAGGCTCGTTACAATTAAAAACTACGCCAATAGAAGGTCAGTACGAAAAACATTCTCTTTTTGGAGCTATTGGAAAAGGCATTCAGGTTACTAACGGTTGGATTTTTAACATTATTTATGGCATAAAATGTTTAATAACAGAAAGAACGCTAAAAGGCGTTGGCGGACCTGTTATGATTCTTTCTAAAACTTTTGAAACTGCTCAAAAAGGCTTTTTGCCTCTGTTAATTTTTCTTTGCATAATCAGTATAAATTTAGCAGTTTTAAATATTTTACCAATAGGTGCACTCGATGGTGGTCAATTTTTATTTGTAAGTGTTGAGGCTATAATTCGTAGGCCAATTCCAGAAACAATAAAACTTGTTATAAATATAGGTTCTTGGATATTAATTTTAGGCCTTGTTTTATATTTATCCTACAAAGATTTGATGGCTATTATTTGGAAATAAAAAATATTATCAATCCCAAAATTTCATTAACCTAGCAGACGCCCAGCCGTCGCTCTTGTAGCTATGGCGGACAGGCTAGGTTCTAATTCACTTTTTACTGCACACAAGGCGCAGTAAATTTGACTTTAACATTATTTAAATATTAAACCAATTCAAATTATCCTAAAAAAAATATCTATTATGATTTATTTTTTAGAATTGGTATTATATTAATTTCCACAATTCAGGATGCTCAATATAATGTTTTACAACAAGCCTATTAAAACTATGACCAGTTTTTTGAGCCTTAACTGTCCCTGCCAAATTTTTACCCAAAAGCGCCAAATCTCCAATCAAATCTATAAGCTTGTGTCGTGAAAATTCATCATGAAAACGAGTTTCATTTAAAAATTCTTCTTTACCAAGTACAACAGTATTTCCCAAAGTTGTACCCTTGGCTAAGCCATGACGCCTTAAAAATGGCAATTGCTCTAAAAAACCGAAAGTCCTTGCTGGAGCTATATTTTGAACAAAATATTCTTTTGATAAAACACCCTCAAGACTACTTTTGCCAACCAAGGGGTGAGTAAAATCTGCAAAATAATCAAAATAAAAATTTTTATCATATTGACCAATTTTTGTATCAAAATTTGCAGGAAATATCTCAAGCGTGCGCTCTTGGTCATCTTCAAATCTTAAATTATTAATTGGCGTTAAAAAGTTTTTTTCTTGATTCTGTTCTTGTAGACCATTTTGTAAAATCATATCAACAAATGTTAATGCGCTGCCATCTAAAATAGGAATTTCCGGACCATTTATCAAAATTATTAAATTATCTATTTCTAATGCAATTATAGCAGCCATCAAATGCTCTACTGTACTGATTACAAAATTGCCATTATTCAAAACAGTTGCATGCATTGCCTCTTGGGGCACAATTGTTCCAATTTTTATGGTTTTTTCAAAATTGCTTGAATCAATAAAACATATACCCGAATTTTCTGGTGCCGGTTTTAAAACAATACTTGATTCAACCCCAAAATGGACACCAATTCCCTTAAAAATTAAATCTTTTTTTAACGTTTTTTGTTTCATCGAAATTAACCCAAACTAAAAAGGCAGGACTTTTTGCCCTGCCTTAATTTTGTCTAAATTAAAAATTTATTTAAATTTACTTAGCTTGCGCTATATGAGG
This sequence comes from Candidatus Babeliales bacterium, assembly GCA_021735465.1. Classification (GTDB taxonomy): domain Bacteria; phylum Babelota; class Babeliae; order Babelales; family UASB340; genus JAIPGX01. The sequence goes on from JAIPGX010000001.1 coordinate 22,872, forward strand.
ATGTGTGGATCCGGCATAAACTTTTAATTTCTTTAAAATTTGTCTACCAAGCTTATTTCTTGGAAGCATACCTTTTACTGAATGTTCAATTAAAGCAGCAGGATCTTTGGCCAATAAATCTCTTGCACTTATACTCTTTAAGCCACCTCTCCAGCCAGAAAAGGCTTTATAATTTTTATCTGCCCATTTTTCACCAGTGAGCTTAATTTTATCGCAATTTACTACAATTACATAATCACCAGCATCTGCATGAGGAGTATATTCAGGTCTATTTTTACCTCTCAAAATATCTGCAATCTGAGTGGACAAACGGCCCAAAATTTGACCGGTAGCATCAATTGTCTGCCATTTTGGAGCTCTATCTTCTTTTCTTAAAAAAAAACTTTTATTCATATCCATGATAAATAATTCCTACTTTTTGCAACTTTTTTGTGCATACATTTATATCTTTATTTCTAAATAATATAAGAATATTAAATCAAAAATCAAAACTGGTCAACTTCTATTCACTCTTTTTATTTTTCAAAGTCGCATCAACAAAAGCCTTAAACAATGGATGCGACTTTAAAGGGCTAGACAAAAACTCTGGGTGAAACTGGCAGCCAAGCATAAAAGGGTGATCTTTAATTTCAGAAATTTCAACAAGATCTTTTTCTTTAAAAATCCCTGAAAAAACTACCCCAGCTTTTTCAAAATCTTTTTTATACTTATTATTAAACTCATAACGATGTCTATGTCTTTCTATAATTTCTGTTTTCCCATAAGCATTATAAGCCAAAGTATCTTTTTTTATTAAACATTTGTACGCACCAAGGCGCATTGTGCCACCCTTATGTTCTATATTTAACTGCTCTTCTAGCAAAGATATAACTGGATGTTTTGTTTGTTTGTCAAACTCGGTACTTGATGCATCTTTAAATTTTAAAACATGTCTTGCAAATTCAATAAGCATAACTTGCATACCAAGGCAAAGTCCTAAATACGGAATTTTATTTTCTCTTGCCCATTGAACTGCTAAAATTTTACCCAAAATACCTCTAGCATCAAAACCGCCTGGAACAACTATACCAGAAGCAGATTTAAGGATTTTCCAAGCAGAATTATTTTTTTCAGGACAATTTTCTAATTTTTCAGCCTCAATAATTTCCAAATCTAAAGCATATCCCGCATGTGTACATGCGGCTTCTAATGCTTTTACTATGCTTAAATAGGGATCATTGCTACCAACATATTTAGCAACCAATGCAATTTTTAAATCACCTTTTTTATCCTGAATAAGCTCAATTAATTTTTCCCACTTTGTAAGATCGGCTTCTTTTGTCTTCTTTATGCCAAACCAATTTTGTATTCTTTTATTAAGCTCCTGTTTTTGCAAGTCTAGAAAAATATTATAAATAGGATTAAAAGTCAAAGCTTCGAAAATCAAATTTTTGTGTACACCACACATTACAGATAATTTTTCTATCTGTTTTTTTTCTATGTGTTTATCACTTCTCAAAAAAAGAGCGTCTGGTGTTAATCCTACTTTTTTAAGCATCATAACACTATGCTGTGTGGGTTTTGTTTTTATTTCATTTGCCCAATTTAAATACGGCACTAAACTCAAGTGACATAACATTAATTGTCTATCAGAAAGTTGCATTTTTAATTGTCTAATAGATTCTAAAAAAGAAATCCCCTCCATATCTCCAACCGTTCCACCTATTTCTAATAAAACAAAATCAACTTTTGTCTTAAGTGCAAAATTCAATAATCTATCTTTTATGGCATCAACAACATGTGGAACAACTTGAATATCTCGACCCAAAAATTTGCCTTCTCGCTCTTTATCCAAAATTTCTTTAAAAATTTGACCGGAAGAAACTGATGAATCTTTATGCAAATGTACTTCTAAAAGTCTTTCATAATGTCCCAAGTCCAAATCTGTTTCTGCTCCATCATTTGTTACAAAAACCTCACCATGAACTAAAGGCGACATTGTTCCAGGATCAACATTCAAATACGGGTCCCACTTTATAACAGATAAAGAGTAACCAGAGTTTTTAAGCAAAACTCCAATTGATGACACAAGTATTCCCTTACCCAAAGAAGAGCAAACACCCCCTGTAACAACAATAAATTTTGTTTTTTGTTCTATAACTTTTTTTAGTAATTTTTCGGTAGTCATCTACATCTCCATCAATTTTTCAATTTCACTTGGATTTTTTGGTAACTGATAACTTAAACAAATAACACCATCTTGCGTCATTAAATAATCATCTTCAATTCTAATTCCTAAATTTCTTTCAGGAATATAAAGACCAGGTTCTATTGTAAATACATCTCCTACTGCTAATGGATACTGGTTACTTACAGTATCATGAACATCTAATCCTAAAAAATGACCTATCGAATGTGCAAAATATTTTTCGTAACCCATTTTTTTTAAAAAATTAATTGCTAAATGATTCAAAGATAAATCTTGCTCATTTTTATTATTCAAAAACATGCCAGGCTTTACAATTGATTCGATATAATTTTGCGTTTCAAGCACAATGTTATAAATTTCAAGCTGTTCCTTATTAAACTTGCCACCAACGGGATAAGTTCTCGTCAAATCTGATGAATAATATTGGTACTGCGCTCCCATATCAACAACAACAAGTTCATCTGATTTTAATTTTTTATCTCTATCCATATAATGCAAAATTGTAGTATTTTTGCCCGATGCAACAATTGTCGGAAACGCTGGACCCATTGCACCAGCTTGAGTAAAAACAGATTCAGCTATAGCTTGAATTTCATTTTCAAAACATTCTGGAGATATAACTGACGCAACGGTTTGATGTGCCATAGAGGTAATTTGTATAGCCTTATAAATTGAATCAATTTCATACTCATCTTTAAACCTTCGCATATAATGTATCAATGGGGCCAAATCTCTTGTAACATCTTGCAAGTAAGGTAGATAGTCTAAAATATTTTTAAAAATTTGTATTTGAAAAAAATAATTTCTATAAAAATTATCAAAAGGCGAAAACAACAAATATTCAAAATTATTTTTAAAAAAAGCATTTAAATCAAAAATTAAGTTCTCATAATATTCTTTTGCAAAAACTGGCGGAAAAATATAGCTTTTACAAGATTGTCCCAAAAATTTTACTTGAGAAACACAAAATAATTTCGATAAACTTTCTTCGTTATTATCTTTGAAAGCAGTTGATACCCATTTTTCTCTTACGCCACCATAATTGGGTAAATATAAAATTTCTGTTCCATCTAAATAAGAACACAAAACTGCACCAGGTTCTGTAATCCCTGTAAGATAATAAAAAGAACTTTCTTGACGAAATACATTTCGTGAATTTTCATAATCGGCAAAAAGCATCATCATTGAATTTTTTAATTCAGGATTTTCTCTGCGCAAAAAATCAAGAACTTGTTCTCTTCTATTTTTAAATAAAGAATAATCACACATAAAACTCCCTTTTTAAAAAACAAAAATTTATCCAGCTCTATAAACGGGTGGTCTTTTAAATTTTCTCGCAAAAGAACCCAAAGATTCAAGTCTAACAAATAAAGAGTAAGAACGCTCGCTTTTCCAATCTCCACACTCTCTATATTTTTTTTCTTCAAATCCAATTGAAGCTCCCCAACAATGTCCGTGATAGTCTAAACTAACATTATGCGCAAAATCTCTAAGCCCTTCAAAGGGCAAAAAATTAGAGCTTTTAGAAGAATAAAATTGACCACTATAAGCAAATCTTAAACTTTTAGATAATGGAAAAGACGTTCTGAAAAAAACAAAATGTGGGATATCTGATAATAATTCTCTTTCTTGCCTTAAAGACTCATTCTGATAAAGCGTACCTAGAGTAAAATTAAATTGTCCTAAATTAAAATTCGCACTTATTTGCGATTGCAACAATTTAAAATTCCGCCATTCATATTCTTGACTAAAAAACAAACTTATTAAATCAGAATTAACTGATAATTCAAACTTAGGTGGTAAAAAATGTTTTTGACCGGGATAACGTCTTAATGGAAAAATGTCAGATTTATTATAAAATTCAACTGCAGTAGAAATATTTAAATCTATATTCAAACTATTAAGATACCAATTATTTCTTAAGTAAAATTCTATTTGATTTTGTGGATAAATTCTATCCCAATTATCAGAATAAAACCAATTATTTTGATTCTCTTTTAATAAAAAATCCCATTTTAAACTCGGCTGAAAAAAATAATTACAAAAAAAATTATTTTCTGTATCTTGCCACTCAATAGAACTTTCTGGAAGATCCCATTCTGCACCTGCACCCAAAAATAAGCGATATTTTTTTTTATTATCAGAACTTATTTTAGTCCTGCTTCTGAGTTGTAACATTGGGTTAAAATATAATTTTAAAAATTGCTCTTTAAATCTTAAATTACTTTGTAAATTACCACTGTAAAAAAAACGTAAAGTATCAGCTTTTGCCAATGGGCGCAAAACAGTTTCTTTTACCAAGCTAGAATTTATATAAAAATTTTCCATTTTTTTTGATTTTGATAATATTTGATCAACAAAAAAATCATGTTTATAAGAAAATAAATTTTTTAATTTATAAAAAGCAGAATTATGTTCAAAATGAGGTAATAACAAAATCGTAACTTTATCTTCTACCTCTTTTTTCTTAGAAAAAGTTCCCCATTGATTAACCGTATCTTGTTCAAACGGCAACAAATTAAAAATTTCTCCCTCTTCTTTTCTATTTAAATTGCTAAATTGCCTAAAAGATGTTTCTTTGCAATCAAGCATAAGTGTATTAAAAGTTCTATTTCCTGTAGATCTAAAAATTAAAGAATTATAAAAAGTATCATCAAGACCTTTTGTTATATCAAAAAATTGATAACCTATTCTTTTATCTGTTCCAAAATCTACTCTTGCTAAAGAATATAATTTTTTATTGGGTAAAAATTTGATATCAAAAAAAGAAAAATCTTTACCACTAATCCAATATCTTTGATCAGTTTTTTTTACGATTTTATCCCCCTTTTTTACAAATGCATTTTTTTCTATAGCATATTGCGCATTAACCAAAGTAAATTTTTCAGGATGTCTAACCCATCTAAAATCATTAGAAAAAGCAATACCTCTTTTAACTTTCCAATCTACCCCTAAAGTACTATCACATCTAGGCGCAATATACCAATAATAATCTTGTCTAATGCCAAAACCCAGTTCGTCATCATATGAAATTCGTGGCAACAAAAAACCGGACTGTGATCTATTCTGAACAGGTAACACCATTGTTGGCAAAATAAAAAAAGGCAACTGACCAATTTTAAATATAAGACCATTAAATCTAATTAAATAATTATTATGTAGAACAGCTTGCCTTGCTATAATCGACCAATGAGGTATTGGCCCATCACAGGGCGTATAACAAATATCTTCCATCTTCCACTGATTTTCTCCAAATTTTTCTGCTCTTGCTGATGTTATATAGCCTTGACTAACTTGCATTCTTACATTGTCTGCATAACCAGTTTTATTATCTAAATTTAAAAAAAACTTGTCAGCTAAAATCAAAAAATCACTATTCTCTATAACCACACTTGAACAAGTTTCATCTTTTTTTTTTGCAATCAAAATTTGTTTTTCTTTATCGATTTCAACCTCATCTGCCCAGATATGCAACTTTTGATCAACCCAAACATCAACATTTTCATTCAAAATTAATTTGTTAAAATTTTCTATTTTTTGCTGAACGCTATTAACTTTTATAATTTTTACAGATTCGACAAAATCTCTTACAAAAGAATACGATTTTGATATAAAAAAAATAAAAAAGAATAAAACTAATACTAAAAATTTATGCATTAAAAAGGCCGACGTTCTGACATTGCTTTATGAATAGTAACACGATCCATGAATTCTAATACAGAGCCAATAGGTACACCACTGGCAAGTTTTGAAATTTTAACTTCTAGCTTAGATTCTTCAATCCTTGAACAAACAAAGCTTGCAGTAGCTTCTCCCTCTGGAGTTGGGTTTGTTGCAAAAATAATTTCTTTTACAGTATTTAAATTTTCAGATTCTCTTAATCTTTTTAATAATTGTTCAATATTTAAATCTTCAGGCCCGATACCTTCCAGAGGGCTTAAAGCACCGCCCAATATGTGATAAAGACCATTGTAACTATTCGTTTTTTCTATGGCTAACAAATCATGCCAGGTTTGTACCACACATATAATAGATTTATCTCTTCTATTTGAATTGCAAATTTCACACAAGTTAGAATTTTCTGTCCAATTAAAACATTGCTCACAACTTTTAATATTTTTTTTTGCTTGCAAAATAACCGAGCAAAGCTCTTCTATTTCATTATCTTTTGCCATCAAAAAATAATTTGCAACTCTATAAATATTTTTTGAAGCTAAATAAGGCACTTTTTGCAAATGCCTTATAAGCTTTTTTAATCCTGGTAATTCTGTAGTCATAACTTTTACACAAATACCGTTCGTATGGTTCGACGAGGCTCACCACGAACGTACTAGCCAACTATTTTTTTTCTTAAATAATCTTCACCAACAGTTAAAAGATTGTTAGTCAACCAATAAAGTACTAATCCGGCTGGAAAATTTATAAAAATGGCAGTAAAGACCACAGGCATAAAAAGCATCATGACTTTTTGTTTACTATCCGTAACCGGCGCCATAAGTTGTTGCAAAATCATAGAGCCACCCATCAAAATAGGTAAAACATAATATGGATCTTTAGATGACAGATCTGTAATCCAACCAAATAACGGCGCCTGATATAAAGATAAATAGCCATTCAAAACACGATATAAAGCAAACAATATTGGCATCTGTATTACCAAAGGCAAACAGCCAGATATTGTAGAAGTTGGAGAAAGATTATGTTCTTTATGGTATCTAACAATTTCTTCTTGTTGTCTTCTTAAATCATCTTTAAATTTTGTTCTAATTCTACCTATTGCAGGTTGATGTTTTTGATACGCTTCCATTTTTTTTCTTCCCCACATGGTCAATGGTGTAAATGGAATTTTAATAAGAAAAGTTAAAATAATAATTGCTAAACCATAATTTTTTACATAAGACACTATAAGATTCAAAAAAGCTAATAATAATTTACATAACCAAGAAAGCCAACCAAAAGACAAAAGCTCTTCTAATCGTTGATCAACACTTCCAAGATCATCTACTAATTTTGGACCAATATAAAAAGAAATTTTATATTCACTTTTTTCTTTTATTTCAGGTCCCTCTAAGACAGGATATAATTTGTTGCCTACTTTTTTAAACATAGCTCTTTGAACATAGTTATTTGTATCAGCAACTAAACAATGTGCAAAATATTTATCTTGTGCTCCAAAAATTGCGGGAGCAACCCAGGCCGAATCAAGGTTATTAGCATTAATTATATCTATATTTTGTCCGCCGATACTGCTTGAGAAAGCACTTATTTTATCATCAGTTACTTCACCTATAAATGGTGCTGGAAAAAATATACGGCTTCTTACTGAATTTAAATTTTTATCTTGTTCCAATTTTGGTACAAAATCTAACAAAATATCTATTTTATAATTATTATCATTTAAAAAATAAGTTTTATTTATAATCCAATTTTCCGTCTGAGCTTGATATAAAACAGTCTTTTGATCGCCCAAATCTTTTACTTCAGCAAACTTATAAAAATATGGTGTTTTTTCATCAAGAGCAATCAAAAACGCACCTTCTTCTCTTTGATAAAAGCTTACAGGCTGAATAGTTCTTAAAGGCGTTTTATTTTTCCCTAAGAATTTTTTAAAACTTATATTCGAAATTATGCCACCATAATTAGAAAAAGAGACATTATAAAGACCTGTTTCTACTTCTTTTATATCTTCTTTTTGTGTCATCTTTTTATCGATAAAATCTATCTCTGTATTAATTGGCCTAGCTAAATCTTGAGCCGTTGGAACTTTGTAACTTTGCCCAGGAAGAACTTGTGCAGGAACACCTGCTGGCTGCATTTTTTGTTGATTTTTATTATTAAAATAATTAAAAATCATGATAGTCGTTGCTGTCAAAAATAAAGCAACTAAAAGATTTGTTTTATTCATTAAATTTTTACCCTTTAAAATAAAGTTTTATAAATATTTATATATTGTTACTAACGAAAAATAAAAAATAAGTTTAACAAAGAATAAAAATGCTAGCTAGTTTTTATAAAGATTAAAAATTTTTTTAATTTTTTCAAAAGCTTGATCTTAACTTTATATTTTAAATAAACTTTTTCAAATCAAGATTTTTTAAAAAAAATAATTTTGGAGAAAATTAATGCACAAAATTTTAAAATTAATTTTAACTTTATGTTTTATAATAAATATTAATACAAAAATTTTTGCTGTCGATTACGGTTCAGACACTGCTGTTGCCATTACACCTGTCACTATGGCAACAGGCCAAGATAACATAATAAAATCTTTTGGCTGGGCAAAACATGGATTAACATTTGAAGATGCTATAACTACAGTTACTTTTCAGTCTGCTTTTCCTATTGCTGGCCCCATAGATATGCAAGGTGGAAAATTTTATCTTGATACAGATTTAGTCTTAAGTAATACCGCAAAATTTCTATCCCTTGGTTCTATAGAAGGTTATAATCACATGCTCTCTCTTTCGGAGTCTACTACCAATATGCGATTTATTGGAACTATAGGTGATAGTGCAACTTTAAATTTAATTGCACGAGCAACTGAAGGCAATACTATTAATTCAGTTGATTGGTCATATGATAATAATTATATTGTTGCTGGAGCAGATCAAATAGGTGGACCAGGAAATAATTTATTTATATATTCATATATAAACGACATACTTACTAAAGTTAATACCACAGGCCTAAACTCAGCTGTATTTTCAACTCGCTGGCACCCTTCTTCATATTATTTAGCAATAGGGTCAGATAGGGTCAATGCTGAACTAAGAATTTATTCTTTTACACCACCCAACACAACATCTTTAGAACAATCATATAATGCCGGAGATAATATATATTCCACAATTTGGCACCCAACAGGTAATTTTTTAGCCTCTGGAGGTATTTCAAATACAGATACAATAACAATTTTTACTTTTTCTGCCGGAACAATAACAAGAAGAACGGGAGTCAATAAAACACAAGATATTTCATCAGATACTCTTGTTTGGGCACCATCAGGAAACGGTAATTATTTAGCCTCAGGCTTTACAACAGATGGAACAAATCCAGAATTAATTGTTTATTTATTTAATAACACAACACCATCTTTAACTTCAACTGCACAAAAATTAATAAATCAAAGTATAACTGCGCTAGATTGGTCACCAACAGGAACATATTTGGCTGTAGGCCTTTCTGGCGGGAATAATAGATTAAGAATTTACGAAAGAAATATTAGTAGAGGAGCAGCATCTTCTTATGGCTATTTAGAAGAGGCAACAAGACTTGATGAAACTCAAACTGTAAAATCTGTGAACTGGTCAAGTGATGGAACAAAGCTCAGTGTAGGATTAGAAAATAGTACAGGAACAGAATTCAGATTTTATTCCTTTTCTACATCACCAACTCCAACCATAAGCCTTTTAGCTGGAGTAGAATCATCTACAAATATAAATTCCACAAAATTCTCTAACGACGATATGTACATCGCAAATGGCGATTCTTCAAATTTTGTTTCCGTATATAAACCTATTTTAACAGGTTCATTTTATTTTAAAGACTTAAACATATTTTTGTATAACAATGTTTTATTACAAAGTCCTTTAACATTTGAAGGCAACTGCTCTATAGATGCAAGAGGCAAAACCTTAGAATTATCAGGAAATGCAAGCTTAAATATAAAACCTAATTCTACAACATCAATTAAAAGAACTGATTTAAAATTAGATAATCCTGGAACTTTTGCGTTAGAAAGCAAAAGTTCAGTCTTAAAATTTGAAGACTCAATAATAGAATTAAGTTCTGATGTGACTATTGGAGATGGAGCTCTAGGGATAGATGGGGACTTGGTTATAACGGGACCATATACATTAAATTATTCAACCGCAACTACATCAACAATAAACGAATTTTCTTCTTTAAAAATAGAAAATGAAGCAACTTTGGCTATAGGAAGAAATCCATCAATATCAAGGCAACCGTTAGATTTTATAGATGACACTTCTTTTTTAATATTAGATAATGCAACACTTAATATAACAAATTCCGGACTTAATATAAAAAAAGGTAAACTAAAAACTTTTAACAAATCTATCATAGATATTGATTCTCCTGATAATGAGTATGGCTTAATACTTGGTGACGGAACCTTAGAAAATGATGCAACTTTAGAAATAAAATCAGGATCTGAATTATTACTAAAAAATGGCCCTATAGTAATGAATACTCTTGGCAATGAAAATTTAAATTTTTTCGCAGACTCTTCAAAATTAACTTTTAGTGATTATCAATCAAGCCTACAAGTTCAACGAAGATTAAATATAAGCACTGGTACAATTTCACCTAAAACACAAGATAATATTTCAGTATCAGATAATGCGTATTTAAGCGTTAATAATATAAAATTTGTAGATCAATCAACTAAAGAAGAATTCTTTTTAACAGGTACCATTCAAAATGCAAATAATATAATTTTAGATCAAGACGATCTTTTAACTTTAAATGCTGGTAATTTATCAAAAACAATTACCGTATCAAGGAACAATAACACAATACGTGGAGTAGGCGGTTTTACTGGTGAATTAAATTTAACGTACAGCATGGCTAATTTAATATTTAATTTGAGCCCAATTAATAATAACAATATAGATTTAAATAAGAGCAAAATAATTTTAGAGAACGACTCTAATTTTTTAAGAGATTTCATTTTTACAAACAGTGGCACCGTTGATTTAACATATTACAAATTATCTTTTGGGGCACAAGATGCCTTACATACAAGTACTATATACTGGCAAGGTACAGAGGGAAAAATAGAATTAAATTCAAAATTATCTTTAACTGGCACATGGACATTTAGAGGCAATTTTGTAATTTACGGAAATAACAACACATTAGATTTAGGCAGTAGCGGTCAAATTTTTTTAGAAGGTGATTCAAGTGTACAATTTAAAGATTTAGCAATTCAAAATTTAAAAAACACAAATTTTAAATGCACTACAAATCGAGGACAAATAACTTTAAATAATTGCATTTTATCTCAAACTAATGACTTTAATTTTCCATATGGTTCAATAGGATTTATGAATCAAAACTATTTACAAGCAAAAAATAGTTCAAGTTCAGATTTTACTTTTTATTATGATACAACACAAACAAGTACAATAAAATCAATTAGTAATCTACAAATATCAAATGGCATAACATTCAAGCTTGGCAAAAAAAATTCAGCCTCTACTGTGCAACCATTGGAATTTGAAGATGCTTCTTCAATTCTAGATTTAAATGGATGTACTCTACATGTCACATCTTCTGGTATGCAATTATTAAGAGGCGAAATGCGTATATCAGATAATTCTACTTTAGATATAGACGCTGCCAACTATGATACGGGCTTTATTATTGGTGATGGCACAACTTCAGATAATGATTTTATTATAAGAATCGGTGGTGGTAATAAATTAATAATAAATACAGGAAAACTTTTTTATAACAATGTAAATTCAGAAAATAAAATTATATTCACAAGTTTAGCTTCTGCAATACGAGTTGAATCTGATTTAGGCCTTGTCGCCAAAAAAAATCTAAAAATAGTAAATGGTACTTTATTATTTCCACTTGCTGATGCAATACAAACTTTCGATGATTCATTTTTTGAACAAGATAATATTACGCATATACATGATACCTTTTATGCTGTTCACAAATCAAAAGCGCAACTTAAGAAAAAAGCCGGCTCGTTCTTTCCTACTGAATATTATATTTTTGATACAGGTTATTTTTATAGTTTAGAGGGAGACGCAAGGGTCCCATTAAATGTAGAAGCTGGAACTACTACAATAGGTGGATCTGGATTAATAAGTGCTACAACTACAATCAAAGATGCTAATGCAAGTATTAATACAAATTCAACAGCAAACTATCAAAATAATATAATTTTAAATGGTGGCACTCTTTCTTTAGATTCAGATTTAAAATTCATAGGAAATAAAAAATTATCAGGCTCAGGCATTATCAATTTGAATAATAGCAGACTTTCTTTTGGAACAGACGAACTAACTTTCTCAGATCCTATTTATTGGAATTCTTCTTCTGGAATAGATTTAAATGCAAAAACAACTTTGAGTACAACATGGACAATTAATGGTATTTATAATTTAAATGGTCACGGTAATATTCTTGATATGAGCTCTGGTGGCCGCATAGAAATTAGACCAGACTCAACTTTATTCTTAACAGATATAGTTATTAAAGGCCTTGGCCATGGTTATGGTAGATTATTACCATTGGCAGATTCAGCACAAATAAATATGTCCAATGTTTATATTGAACTTGATAACGATTATTCTACAACAATTGGTGGCATCTATGTCGAAGGGCCTACAACCTTTGGTCTTAAAAATTATAATTGGACATTTGATCAACAAGCTTCTTTGACTGTAGATGGCATAACTTTATGGCAAGATCCATTAGATAAAATAAATTATGGCAAAATTAAATTTGGCTCAGGGACTTTATCAAAATATTTATCTTTGACAGAAAGTGGCACTATAAAAACTTGTGCAAATCTTGATATTATTTCAACAAATACTCAGGCCCTTGCTATTGACA
>JAIPGX010000068.1 GCA_021735465.1 Candidatus Babeliales bacterium
AAAGCAATAAAAAAAATTAGAATTTTGTTGTTATGTTTCATGACTTCCCTTTTCACCTACACTTTATTTAATCAAAAATAATACATGAAGTAGTCTAAGCTACATCAAAAAAACATGCAAATCATTATCCGGCTGCTCTTGGCTGCCGGCTTTTAAAACTTTATTTTCCTAAAAAATAAAGTTTTATTCCAAATAATTTTTTTGTAAAAAATAAAAAAGCAGCACAAATAGCAGCTAATGGGAAAACTATAAACCAATATCCCCAACTTGCATAGAAAAAATTATACCAATTTGAATCTTGTAAAAATCTAAAAAAAGTAAAATAAGAAATCAAAAATATTAAACTAGCTATTAATAATTGCACAAGATAACGCCCTAAAAAATTAAAAAAGCTAGGTGAATAAAATTTAAAATTATGCTTCTTATGCAAAAATTTTATTAATAAAAAAGTCAGAACTGCAGCAGAAAAAGCCGTAGAACCTGCAATCCCAAAGATTCCCCATAATTTAATACCAATAAGATTTCCTAAAAAATTAACAATTGTAGAAAATACTAAAGCAATAGTTGGACTTTTTGTATCATGCAAAGAATAAAAAATATTTACCAAAATTTTATTTAAACAGAAAAACACCAAGCCAACTGAAAATACTATTAAAACCCATTTAGCAGTAAAAATATCATGGAATCTTGCTTTTTTACCTAACATTAAAATAGAAAAAATAGCCTCTGAAACAAACATTAAAAAAAGCATGATCGGCATTATAAGCCATGTAATAAATTTGGTTACTTCTAAAATATAAAAATTAATTCTTTTTGGCGCATAAACAACAACTCGAGAAAATTGAGACAAAAGAACAGTTGCAAAACCAACAGCAAAAATACCAATAGGCATATTAACAAAAAGACCGGCAAAATAAAGAATAGAAACTGAACCTGATGGCAAGAAAGAGCCAATAAAAGTATCAATCAAAAGATTAATCTCTATAACACTTACCCCCAACAAGCTTGGAACAAATTTTGATAAAATTAATTTAAAAGCATCTTTTGCCTGACGATCTATAAAACCAAAACTGAAATTATATTTTAAATAAACAATAAGATGTACCAAGAAATTTAAAAAACCGCCAAAAAGAATGCTATAACACAAAAACTTTATAGATAAATTAAACTTAATAGAAATAGATAATGCTGAAATCCAAACAACATTTAATAATGCTGGACACAACGCTGGGACAAAAAAATGATTTACTGCATTCAAAGCACCAGCTAAAAGCGCACTGCTTGAAATAAAAAAAATTAATGGAAAAAGTATTCGCAAAGACGGGATCGCATACGCTAATTGTTCTTGCGAAAATCCGGGGGCAATTAATTTAAATATTAAACCAGGAAATAAAATTGCAAATAAACACAATAAAAATACGATACCTTCAAAAAACAAAAAAGATATGGTCATTAGACCATTTGGATTTTCAAGCTCTTTGTTTTTTACTTTTCTTATAAACACGGGAACAAAAGAAGCAGAAAGCGCACCTTCGGCAAAAATTCTTCTCAAAAAATTAGGAATTCTATAGGCCATAATAAAGGCATCAGACTTTATACCAATTCCTAAAAATCTTGCTAAAAGCATATCTCGAATTATGCCCAAAATTCGGCTTAATAAAGTAATTCCACCAAACTGGGCTGTTTTTTTTAAAATAGATTTTTTGTCTAATCTTTTATCTATATGCATATATCTATCCTAATTTACCTTCGTGCAATTTTAAAACCGTCTCCATTTTATTATAAATCTCTGGATCATGAGAACAAATTATAATCCCCATGTTAAATTCTTTTTTATATTTTAAAATCAAATTTATAACGCTTTGTGCATTATTTTCATCAAGATTACCTGTAGGCTCATCAGCCAGCAAAAAAGATGGTTTATTAAAAATTGCTCTTAAAATAGATACCCTTTGTTGCTGTCCTCCAGAAAGTGTTGTTGGATAATCATGCATTTTATCTTTTAAATCTACTTCTTGCAAAAGGGCTTCAGCCTTTTCTAAACAACTTTTTTTATTTTCGCCTTTAATTATACCGGGTAAAATAATATTTTCTATTACAGACAACTCTTTTATTAAATAATGAAACTGAAAAACAAACCCCATATTTGTATTCAAAAATTTTTCTTTTTCAAATTCTTTTAATTTAAATAAATTCTTATTTGAAAATAAAACCTCGCCTATATCTGGTTTATCAAGACTGCCTAATATATGCATTAAAGTTGACTTACCACTTCCAGAAACACCAACAATTGCATACGATTTATTTTGCTCAAATTCAAAAGATATACCATTTAAAACAAGTAGTTTTTTATCACCCTGTATAAAAGTTTTATGCAAATCTTGGGCAATTAATTTTGTATACAAATTCTTTTGTTCCATAAATTCGCCTTTAAATTTTGGTTTATAATATTTAATAAAATTAACATTTTATATAAATATTGCATTAGCAAAATAAAATTTTCTATATTGTTTTTAAGCTAAAGGGGCAAAAAATATTAAGAAAATATCCTGGGGAGGGTAAAGATCATGGAAAACTCAAAGCAAAACAAATTTACAGAACAAATACCGTCAATATTGCCAGTTATTCCCACAGTGGACGTAGTAGTCTTTCCAAACATGGTTGTTCCACTTCTTGTTTTAGACGAAAAAATCATTGAAGGAATAAACAAGGCTTTAAATAAAGACAAAAAAATTTTACTTCTTGCAACAAAAAAACAATCTGAAGAATTCAATGGTCCTGTTGGAATTCAAGATTTATATAAAACCGGAACTGTTGCAAATATAATTCGGGTGATGAATATGCCAGATGGAGGCATAAAAATTTTAGCGCAGGGCATAACAAAGGCGAGCGTAGACGAAATTGTATCAGATCAAAATTCTTTGTATGCCAAAATTACTATAAAAGAATTCAAAGAAATTCCAAGTAAAATAGAATTAGAAGGCAAAATAAGATCGATTTTGCAACAAGTTGAAAAATTAAGTTCAACAGGCTATATGTTTGGCCCTGACTTTCAAATAATTTTATCTCAAATACAAGAGCCCGAAAGAGTTATTGAATTTATACTCTCCCATTTAAATTTAAAAACAGAAGATGCTCAAAAAATATTAGAAACTGAAAATATGAATGACTTGTTACAAGCAATTTATGATCAATTAAATAATGAAGTTGAAATAAATAAAGTAAAAGAATCTATTCAAACAAATACTAGAGAATCTATAAATAAATCCCAAAGAGAGTATTTTTTAAGAGAACAAATAAGAGCCATACAAAAAGAACTCGGCGATGATATGGAATCTGAAGTTGAAGATATGAAGGTGAAAATATCACAACTTGCTATGAGTGAAGAAGCAAAACAAGAGGCTACAAGACAAATAAAAAGGCTAGAAAGAACTGCTCCAGACTCTATGGAAGCAACTGTTTTAAGGAATCATATAGAGTGGCTTGTGTCTTTGCCATGGGGTAAATATACAAAAGATAATGCGGATATAAAGAATGCTAAAAACGTTTTAGATAACGATCATTATGGTCTTGATCTCGTAAAGGATCGAATATTAGATTTTTTAAGTGTAAGAGTTTTAAAAGAAGACAGCAACTCTCCAATTTTATGCTTTTCCGGCCCTCCGGGTGTCGGCAAAACTTCTTTGGGAAAATCTATAGCCAAAAGTTTAGGGCGTAATTTTTTCAGATTATCTTTAGGCGGAGTTCATGATGAATCTGAAATCAGGGGTCATAGAAGAACTTATGTAGGTTCTATACCTGGTAGATTTATCCAAGCAATAAAATCAGCTGCATCAAGTAATCCATTAATAATGATAGACGAAATAGATAAAATCGGCAGCTCCAGCAGAGGTGATCCTGCGTCGGCATTATTAGAAGTTTTGGATCCAGAGCAAAATTCCACTTTTTATGATAATTATCTTGGTGTCCATTTTGATTTATCAAAAGTTATGTTTATCACGACAGCCAATGATTTAAGTACTATTCCAGGACCGTTAAGAGACAGAATGGAGATTATTCAAATTCCTGGCTATACACATGAAGAAAAAGTCGAAATTGCTAAAAAACACTTAATTAAAAAAGCATTACAAAATACTGGGCTTGAAAATAAATCTTTTAATATAGATGATAAAATCTTAGATGAACTTGTACATAATTACACAAGAGAATCAGGAGTAAGAGAACTAGAAAGATATATTTATAAATTATGCTCAAAGTTTGCAAGATATTTATTAGAAGATAAGGAAGAAATAAAAATAAATTCACAAAATATAACCAAATATCTTGGACCTAGAAAAATTTTAAATGAAGAATTAATCCATAAAAATAAAATCGGTGTAACCAACGGTCTTGCTTGGACACCTTATGGTGGTGAGGTTCTACAAGTAGAAGCAATTTTAATGCACGGATCAGGCAAACTAATTCTTACCGGCCAATTAGGCAACGTTATGAAAGAATCTGCTCAAGCCGCGTTATCATACATAAAATCACACTCAGATTTATTTGAAATAAAAGAAGAATTTTTTGATAAATTTGATGTACATATACATTTACCTGCGGGCGCTATTCCCAAAGATGGTCCTTCTGCGGGAATAACGCTTTTATCTTCACTTCTTTCTGCGTTCACCGGCAGAGAAGTTAATGGTGAATTTGCAATGACCGGGGAACTTAATTTACAAGGCGGAGTTTTGCCTATTGGTGGATTAAAAGAAAAAATGCTTGCAGCCAAAAGACAGGGTTTAAAAAATCTTATTTTACCTAAATTAAACCAAGAAGATCTTATTGATAGCGATAAAAAATTCTATGACGGCTTAAATTTAATTTGGGTTGATGATGTCTGTGATGTTATAAAGAATGTTTTGTTACCTAAAAAGGCGTAACCTTAATAAAATAAAATTAGCCATGGCAAATTTTGCCATGGCTAATTTTGTTTATATATCATACCGTTCATAACAAGTCGTACATTTTTCTATTAAAAAATTAATTTTGTTTAAATTATTATAAGCATCTTCTTGATTGTTTTTAATTAAAAAATCATACTGTTGATCAATAATTTTTTTAAAATCTCTTGGCAACCTGCTGTATCTTGAATATGCAATATTGCGCAAAAATAAATCATTTTTGTTTTGT
This sequence comes from Candidatus Babeliales bacterium, assembly GCA_021735465.1. Taxonomy (GTDB): domain Bacteria; phylum Babelota; class Babeliae; order Babelales; family UASB340; genus JAIPGX01. The sequence continues at coordinate 5,170 of JAIPGX010000068.1, forward strand.
TTATTAATTTCTTTTATTTCTCTAGTTTCTTGCAGATTAACAATTTTTCTTCTTTTTTCTAAAATAACCAATTTTAAGCCAATAACAGATTTAGCTTCTTTTTTAAATTTTATCGATACATCCAAATTTGTTTTTGAATTAATTTCATACAAAGCGGGCAAAATAATTTTTTTATACAAAAATTTAAAACTACTATATTGATTAGGCACCAGACCCATAAATTTGCGAAACTCTCTCATTGGTACAAAATCAAAATCACATTCAAATAATTTATAATAAAGGCAAAATTCATATAAAAATAAAGAATATTTAGATTTAAAATCTGTATTTACTAATAGATTCAACACATGTCTTGTAAATGCATTTGCAATAAGAAGAGATAAATTTTCAGGAAATTTAAAATAAATTTTATTTTTGCTTATTTTTATTTCATCAAAATAATAACAAAGATCATCTGGACAAAATTCTTGTTTTGTAAAATTTGTTTTATGCATTTTTAATATTTTATTTTCAATAAATTTTAAATCATTAATATTCAAATAATTATTTAAACAATCAATGGATATTTCATGATCATGTAATAAATTAATATTTTCACAAATTAAAGAAATTAAAAAATTCCAAATTTTTTGCTGAATTAAAGTAAATTTATGTTGAACATTTAATATTGCAAAATCTTGAAAAATAATTGTTTTCTTCATAATTCTTCGCTATTTTTTGTTATCAATTTTGTAGACAAAGGCTCGCACATGCTTTTTGCACATACGAGCCT
>JAIPGX010000069.1 GCA_021735465.1 Candidatus Babeliales bacterium
ACAATATCTTGATCATTTTCCGAAAGTTCTCTTGTTCCTCTCAACACATCATGTGCAATTATTTTATTATCAATATTGCCATTAGATTTAAATCTAATAACAAATGGTATATTTTGTTCAAGCGCCTGCAAAATATCTTGTTCAGATTTATGTCGCCATACAGCATATTCTTTATAATATCCAGTTCTCATACTATTAGATTCTTGATTCAAACGAATTTCTTCAAGCTCTTCTGGCGAACAAAAACATGGATATGCCAAATCTTTTTCTAATAATTCTGCTATATAAGCTTTATAAATTTCGCCTCTTTCACTTTGCTTGTATGGGCCATATTCACCAATCTCTTTTCCAGACAAAGTTAAACCCTCGTCTATTTGTATGCCGTAATAATTTAAAGAGTTTATAATAAGCTCGGTTGTGCCTTCTACTTCTCGCTTTTGGTCTGTATCTTCTATGCGTAAATAAAATACACCATCAGATTGATGCGCAAATCTTTCAGATATCAACCCCGCATAAAGCCCACCCAAATGCATAAAGCCTGTAGGACTTGGAGCAAATCTTGTAACCATTGCCCCTTCTTTTAATTTTCTTGCAGGATATTTTTTTTCAATATCACTTACAGACAAAATTGTTTCAGGAAATAATTTTTTTATAATTTCTTTTTTCATAATTTTTATCTTTATTTAAATTAATTTTTTTATTTTAAATTAAACTAAATTGTCACCATTATTAATCGCAAAATTACCAAAACCGCCTGATCCAGGAAATTGTATTGCTGGTGTTAAGTAACTTGGGTCAGTATTTTGTTCAACTTCTTTAAAAAGAATTTGAATAGAATTTTTAATGCTTTCAAAATCCTCTTTTTTATCTGTTTTTACACACAAAATAAAAGATGCTTCTTGTTTTTGTAATATATTTATATAACTAATTGGCCTATTTTGTTGCAATAAACTAATAAAGTTTTTAGCCAAAAGCTCTTGATCTAAATTTTTTCTTAATTTTCTATAATCAAAAATTTCTGCTAAAAGTACAGGGAAAAAAATGACATTACCGATCCCTCCTATAACGCAAGCCGCGATTCTTGCAATTTTACCTAAAATTACTGGAATTATACTTTGAGGCAAAAAAGATCCACCAACTAAAACTGCCGGTATAACAAGTCCAGTTGATATATACGCAAATATAAACGGTAAACTTTTGTTAATAATTTCTGACTTACTTAATATAGGGTAATCTCCCCAAAAATCATTTAAATCCAGATCAATTGAAGCATCTAATTTTAAAAAATTATTTAGATCTAATTCTATTGCCACATCAGAATTATTTTTTATTACTAATTTATAAAGACAGTTATTTTTAAAAAATCCGTCAAGCCTATCCCAAGATTCAATTATATCTTTTACATCCAATTTTTTAAAATTTAAGTTAGATAAATCTATTTCTTGAAAACAAGTCTCAATGCCATTTGAATCAATACTACCAGTTGAAATTACTGGAATTTGAGCAGATGTATTTACATCAGTTGCACCATATGATTGCACTGGATATGCTATAAGCGAATTTTCATCTTGCATGCCATTACATAAAGAAAAAGAAAAAATAAAAAACAAACCCAAAAAAACAATTTTTTCAATATTTTTTTTAAAATCCATAAAAAACTCCCAATTTTTTAACAAAAAAAAATAAAAATACTATAATAATTTATTAATTTTTTATAAAAGCAACAATATATCTTGAAAGGATCTTTATGCGTATAAGAATAAAAGATATAAAAGAAAAAGATATAGATAAAATTATCAATGTTAAAGGCTGGGTTAGAAGCATAAGAAATTCAAAAGAATTTTCTTTTATTGTACTAAACGACGGCTCAAATTTGGCTGGATTACAAATAGTTGTAGATCAAAACACAAAAGATTATCCAAAAATAATAGAAAAAATTTCTACAGGCTGTTCTTTAAGTATTACAGGAAAATTAGTAAAAAGCCCTGGCAAAGAACAGGCTTTTGAACTAAAAGCAGAATCAATAGAAATTTTAGGCGAATGTGATGCAGAATCATATCCGTTACAAAAGAAAAAACACACTTTTGAATTTTTAAGAACTATAGCGCATTTAAGACCAAGAACAAATACTTTTGGAGCAATTGCACGCACAAGAAATGCACTTGCATATGCAACTCACAAATTTTTTCAAGAAAATGGCTTTTTATATTTAAACTCTCCCATTATTACAGCTTCAGACTGTGAAGGTGCCGGACAAATGTTCAGAGTAACAACGCTTGATCTTGAAAAATTACCTAAAGATAAAAATGGCAAAATAAATTTTGAACAAGATTTTTTTGGCAAAAGTACGTTTTTGACAGTCTCTGGACAACTTGAAGGCGAAACTTATGCCTGCGCATTAAGTGATATTTATACTTTTGGTCCGAGCTTTAGAGCAGAAAACTCTAACACTTCAAGACACTTGGCAGAATTCTGGATGATCGAACCAGAAATGGCTTTTGCAGATCTTAAAGATGACATGAATTGTGCAGAAAATTATTTAAAATATTGCTTAAAATATGTGCTTGAAAATTGCCAAGAAGATATGAACTTTTTTGATAAATTCATACAAAAGGGCACAATAGAAAAATTGCAACATATACTTAATAATCCATTTGAAAGATTAGATTATACAAAAGCCATAGACATTTTAAAAAACGCATCTAAAAATTTTGAATATTCAGTTGAATGGGGTTCTGACTTGCAATCTGAGCACGAAAGATATTTAGCTGAAGAATATTTCAAAAAACCTGTAATTTTAATAAATTACCCGCAAGAAATAAAATCTTTTTATATGAAACAAAATAATGACAATAAAACAGTTGCCGCAATGGACGTTTTAATTGCAGGAGTTGGCGAAATTATTGGTGGATCACAAAGAGAAGATAATTTGGATCTTTTGGTAAAAAGAATGGATGAACTTAATTTACCAAAAGAAAATTATTGGTGGTATTTAGATTTAAGAAAATATGGCAGTGTCCCGCATGCAGGTTTTGGTTTAGGTTTTGAAAGACTTGTGCTGTTTGTTACTGGCATGGAGAATATTAGAGACGTTATACCATTCCCAAGATATCCTGGGCATGCAGAGTTTTAAAAAATTATATTTTACACACAGCCTGAGATTCAGAAAGTATATTTGCAATTTTTTCGTCACTTAAATTTAATTTTCTTAAAATATTTTTGTTTTGTGCAAGCTGACTGCACAAAACAATATTTTTATTAATCAAAAAATTTTTTTGATGTTTTGACAAGCTGGATAAAGCCGTAATAGGATGTAATCCATATTTATCAATTAACTGCTGTAGATTTTCTTCTTGGGGCCCGCCATCCGGCCTGTCCTGCGTAGCCACTCGGACGAAGCGGGAAGCCACCTGCCTGTCCGCCATAGCTTTAGCGACGGGGGAGGCGTAGGATGGATAAGACCAACCAACAAGTTTTAATTTTACACATTCTGCATATTTAATTGCATCAGTTGTAAATTTGGTATTAGTAAAAATCCACGCCTGCTTAACTTTACCCTCTAAGGTGTTACCATTGGCAGCAACAATGTCATCAAATCGAGCTTTGACATATAACGGTATCTTAACATTAGTTTTTAAACCATATCGATTATGAAATTTACATTCAACAATAAAGAAAGTGTGATCACTTTTACCTAACACATCAACTTCATGCTCTACGCATATACCATTTAAAAAAACTCCGGTTTTAACTTCAAAACCTTGTGCTTTAAAAATTTGGGCAATAAATTCTTCAAATGGATAACCAGTTGGACCCAATTCTCTTAATGCATTTTTAAGATTATATCTTCCTGCAACACCCTTGTTATATTTACGCAAATACTTTCGCGCAAACCTATAAACGTCTTTGGCTGTATTAAATGGCAATTCTTGCTCAACTTTATCTAAAATTTTGGCAACTAACTGATCATCAGCACCAGATTTTCGCAAAGAATTTTCTAATTTTTTAATATCAAAAAGCTCTTTTTGTCCAGAAGCTTTAATTATATAAAATTGTTTCATGATTTAATCTTTCAAAAAGTTTAAATTTTAATAAAATAACAAATCACGAAGTATCTATTAATAAAAATATAGGAGTACGACATGGAATTAAAAGAACTAACAAAATTTATTCAAAAAGAAGGCGAAAGACTAAAAAGTTTTTACAATAATTGTGATAACGAAAAAATGATTCTTGCTATTACTGTAAAACTTAATGAAGAAGTAGGTGAACTATGTCAGGAAGTTTTAGGAAATTTAAAATTTTTAAGAAAAGAAAAATTAGATAAACACACACCTGAAACGCTTAAAGAAGAATTTGCTGACGTCATAATAACTTCTTTAATCTTGGTTAATCAAATGGGAATTGATATAGAACAGGCTATAGAAGAAAAAATCGAAAAGATAAACAAAAGAAACAATTTACCCAAAGACTGGTGGAAATAAACTGGCCTGCCATACGACCCGTTCTTCGAAGCCATCTAGGCGTAGGAGAAAGCCTACGCCGTCGCTCTAAATAGCTTCCTGCTACGCTCAGGTGGCTACGCAGGACAGGATGGCGCACAAGCCTACGGGCGCAAATGGCCTGCCATCCGAAGCCACGAAGGGCGCAGGATGGTGGAGATGAGGGGAATCGAACCCCTGACCTTCTGTGAGCGAGACAGACACTCTACCAACTGAGCTACATCCCCATAAAATAAAATCAAAAATAAATTTTATAAAATTTTTTAAAAAATTGAAACAAAAAAAGGTCTCGGAAAATCCGAGACCTAATTTTTTTTCTGGCTGCGCCATCCGACCCGTTCTTCGAAGCCATTTAGGCGTAGGAGAAAGCCACCTGGGCGCAAATGGCCTGCCATACGGCCTGTCCTACGTAGCCACTTTAGGCGAAGTGGGAAGCCACCTGGGCGTAGTATGGTGGAGGCAAGCGGAGTCGAACCGCTGGCCTTCCGCGTGCAAGGCGGACGCTCTACCAACTGAGCTATGCCCCCAAAAAATTTCAATTTCATGGCCAGCCATACGAAGTTACAAGTCCAAAGAACGAAGAGCGTAGTATGGTGGGCCTAAGTCGACTCGAACGACTGACCTCTCCGTTATCAGCGGAGTGCTCTAACCAACTGAGCTATAGGCCCTAAATTTCAATCACTTCAGGATTATACAATTATTTTATACTCAATGCAATATCAAATTTAGATTTTTTAAAAATTAAAATCATTGACTATCTGAATATAATAAAAATATAATAAAAATAGGGAGCTTAAATATTTAATTTATAAAATTTTATTAATTTTTTAGATAGAAAGGCAAATTATGAAATTTAACGATAATAATAATACGAAAGATTTACATAAAAAAGAAATCGACGAATTAAATACAAAAAAACATAAAAAATCAGGCTTTTATTCAAAACTCAAACAAATGAAAGTGAAAGTAAAAAGTTATTTAAAAAGCTTTTTTCCCAGAAGAGTTAAAGCAACGGATCAGGAAAACAAAAAAGGGCCCAGATTTTAAGCCGCCTAGTATTTACATAAAAAAATATAATTTATATACTAAAATTAGTTATTAAACGCATTTTTAAAGTATTTTTTACAGAAAAACTAGTTTTAAAATTATGTTATCCGAAGAATTAAGTGAAAAATTAAAATCAATAGAACCTGAAATTGATGCCATTAAGACTTTTTGGCAAAAATCACAAATAAGTCAAAAATATGA
>JAIPGX010000070.1 GCA_021735465.1 Candidatus Babeliales bacterium
ATGTTTAAAATTTTACTTTTACAAAAAAATTAAAACTTGGACTCTAGGCTCTAGTGCCCAAATATAAGATTATGGCGCTTAGCGCCAATTTAAATAAAGCAAAGAATTTAAAGAGGTTTTGAATCTTTTATTTGAAGTTAAATTTGAAAATATAATATTCAAAAAATAATATGGTCCAGAGTTTTTCTCTGAATTAATTTTTTTATTATGAGTTTTTATTGAATTTTTTAATATTATATTCATAGTAATTTACTGTATAAACATAATTTAATTATTGCAAATAGTTGTTAAAATATAACAAAAAATTTTCTTTTTTTAACATAATTTCTTTAAATTTTGAGACATTCTCTATTTTACCTAGTTGCAAAAAACCAATTAAATGATTGTTTTTTATGATAAATTTGTGATAAAAAGCTTGATCGCGTTTTTCTATGATTTTACAAAAATTATTTGTATTTAAAATATCACAGTTTATATTTCCACATGATATAAAACTTGTATTAAAAATATTAGAACTTGTTGTAGGCAAAACTCCTGGATAAATTCTATTTTCTCCAAGCATATTATATGCAGCTATAAATCCCTGCATTGTAGCATCCGGCCATGTATGATTCAACATGCTTTTATTTGTCAAAATATTTTTTATTACGCAAACATCGCCACCAGCATAAATATTTTCAACATTAGTTTGCATAAATTCGTTTACTATAATGCCATTCAAATATTCAGAAATTTTTATGTTTGCAGATAGTGCTAGCTCTGTATTTGCTATTGTGCCTGTTGCAAAAATAATCATATCTGTTTGAATTTGTGTATTATCAGAGAATTCTATAAGAAAGTTTTTATTTATTTTTTTTATTGTTTTGTTTTTTAATAAATTTATATTCGCTTTTTTTATTAATTTTTCGATAAATTCTGAACCAGTTTTGTCTAATTGTTTTGACATAATTTTATCGCTACGTATTACCAAATTTACGTGTATACCCATTTTAGATAAAACGTCACTGCATTCTAAGCCTGTAAGTCCTGAACCAACAATTGTTGCATTTTTAACTTGATTGTTTTTTATAAAATTAGAAATTTTTTCGATATCTTCAAAAGTTTGAAAAGTGAATATGTTTGCAATATCTTGGACAATATCAGGTACAAAAGCTCTCGTGCCTAAACCTAAAAATAATTTGTCATAAAAAAATTCTTGTCCAGATTTTGTTAAAATTTTGTTTTTGTCTGGTTCTATTTTTATAACTTTGGTAGAAAGTAATAGATTTATTTTATTATCTTGAAAAAAATTTTGTTTTTTAAAAAATAAACGATCCTGTGAAATATTGCCAGCTAAATAATCAGCAAGTATGCATTTATTATAAGGCAAATTTTTTTGATCAGAAATAACAACTATTTCTGATTCTTTATCAAGATCTCTTAATTTGCTTGCACAAGCAATACCAGCAGCTGAAGCACCTATAATTAAATATCTCATACACAACTTTTATTCAAATTTGTTCCAAACCTGTTTACTGTTAAATGCTATAGGAAAATCAAATTCTATATTGATTGTTATTGGAACATTGTCAATTAAACCTTCCCAATAAAGCATTTTGTCATTTTTTAGTGTAAAATTATTTTTTATAAAGTCCAATTTTAAATTGTCTAAAAACCAACTGAAATCGTATTTGTAACGAGTTTTAAATGCTGATAATTTTTCTTCTGTTGGAAAAAATTTTATTCTACAAGAAAGAACAAATGATCTATCTGCTTCTTTAAAATCAGCTACAAAGCTTTCGGCATAATCTTTTAACCCTTTGAATATAGAGAAAAAACCTAAAATTTCTTCAGCTCTGAACAAGTTTTGATTATTATTTATTTTTTCAAAATCTTTTTTATTCCAAAAAGATACGTCTGTATATTTGAAATAAGCAGATTGAAGATTTGGATCCAGAGATTCCATTTTTATATCTATTGTCATTTTTAAGGGTTTTAAATGTGAAAATTTGGCACCTTCAATTTCTGGATAAATATCTGAATTAATATTTTTTTGGAAAAAAATATTAAAAAAAAGTAAAAAAATTAAAAAATAAATTGATTTTTTCATACTTTCCCCCTTAAATCCCTCTAATATTATAAATAATAGATTACTTATAATAATTATACATGTTTTTTATTTACTAAAACAATAAATTTGCCAATTAAACAAAAGAATTTTAGACTGAATAAGTTTTTTAAAAAAAGGGTTTTTTATGAGATTAGTAAGTGTCGAAAAAATAATTTTGTTTTTATTCTTGGTTTTAAATATAAATATATCTTTATGTAAAACAGTAGATTCTGAATATGTTTTTAAAAAATGGGTCCAAATTCAGCATGTTTTAAGTGATATTGATGTGCGAAACATGGAAGATAGTTTGAATGTCTCTAGATTACAAGATTTGAGCGATCGATATGCAACAAACCTGCATTTTTTCAAAACTTTGATAAAATTTTTTAATTTAAAAACTAATAACAATTTTGAAAAAATGTTATTTGAAAGCCAATTATCTTACGATAGACAACTAAAAGAGAATATTTCTAAAATTTATGAATTAATTAATAAAGATTTTCCAGCTTTTATTAAATTTTTAAAAGAAAATGGCTTTTCTAAAATAAATTCGAGTTCAGAAGAAGAAAAAATAAATATTAATATTTTGGAAGAAAAATATAATCTTTTATTAACTTTATTGTTTATTCATCAAGACCCATTTAAAGCCGAAAAAATATTTTTTGCTTTAGGTAATAAAGTTTTTGATTATTGCTTTTATCCAGAAACTTTTCCTCAATACAAAGAATTAATAACAAACAAAAATTTTGCTAGTATTGCAAGATTACTCATTTCTTTTTTACATAAAACTCTGGTTAGTTTGGGGTGGAGATGGTGGCATCAAAATTGCTTGCAGGGTATTAAGGCAAAAACAGATAATGGTGCAGAGTTAGTATATATAGCAGGTGGTTGCGATATATATACTCCCATTAAAGAGGGAATTTATAATATAAGAATTATTGATCCAATTTTGCCAACCCAAGAACAATTTTATATTCCAAATTATCAATGGCTTGTTGAACCTGAAGTTTTAAAAAATTTTGATGACAAAATAGAATTTATTTTTGATGATAAAAAAATAGTTTTAAAAAGAACTGAACATAAAATTTTAGGAAAATTTAAAGCAAAAATACAAAATAATCAAACAATAGAAATACCAGAATCTGTTACAACTTGGATTGTTCAAGATTATAAAACTTTAAAAGAGTTAGGCAAAATTGTTTTTGAGCGTAGATTCGCAAAACAAAGAGATTTTGTCATAGATAAAAACAAAGTTATTTTAATGTCTTTTACTGAAATTTTAAGTGCAATAGAAAAACCAATTAAAACTAAATTTGGGATCATAGAACAAGGTTGGGGCATAGATGTAAACAAATTTGATAATAATTTTTCTATGTACATAAAACAGCTGAAATTACCAGTTAATAAACAAATTTTACAAAATATGCAATGGATGTGTGAACATGAAATCGATCTTGCCTTTATAAAATTATCACTAAATCCAGCATAATTTTTTTAAAAATTTGAATTTTAGGAGTTTGTAATGCGCATTAAATTTTTATTAAACAAAGCATCCATTCGAATGGTTTGTTTTTTTCTTTTATTAATTTTCAATTTTGTAAATTTAAAACCAGAAATAAAGAAATCCGAAGAAGTTTTTGAAAAATTTATTAAAATACAACATTGCATAAATGATATTAATATAGGCAATATGAAAAAAGATTTTAATGACGAAAATATAATGGTATTAAAATCTCGTTATGTAACAATCTTGAATTTTTTAGAGACATTTGATTGTTTTTGTGGATTTACGCAAGAAAAAAATCTTAAAAATAGTTTGTTTGAATTGGAAATTCCAAAAGATCAGGATGTTAAGGCAAAATTTTTTAAATTATATGATTTGTTGGAAAAAGACATTTCTAAATTTATTGATTATTTAAAAGATGTTGATTTTATAAAAGAATTAAAAGATATAAATAATTTTAGAGTAACAGATAGTATGCAGATAGAAGAAGCAAAAGATATGATAAATCTGTTATTTTATAACAAAGATTTTTTAAAAACAGAAAAATATCTTTTTGGTGTTGCTAACAAATTTTTTGAATATTTTTTTTCAGAGAAAACAAATAAAGATTTTGAACTTATGTTAAAAGATTCAAAATCTCATGCGATTATTAAATTTATGTATTCAATTATTTGGTTTCATTTAGCTGGTAATGGTTGGAAAAATTGGCATCAAAATAGTTTGAAAAATTTAAAACAGAAATGTGACTTAGGTCATGAAATTGTTTATATAGCAGGAGGTTCGGATATTTATCAACTTATAAAATCTGGAATTTATAATATAAGATTAATTGATCCAATTTTGCCTTCTCAACCCAAATATTATACAGATAAATGGGATTGGCTTGTTGTTGGAGGTACACGCAATGCTGACCCAGAAAAAGATATGAAATCTGATAATTGGGGCAAAGATGATCAAATTATTTTTAACTTTGAAGATAAAAATAAACAAAAAATAATTATGCAGCGAGAAAGTTTTCAAGAATTTGAGCAGACAATTCAAACACGAATATCTACAGGAAAAATAATTGATATCCCAAAAAGTACCACAACTTGGAAGTTTTATTTTGCAGATAATAGTGGCAAAATAACAAATCAAAAACCTATTGGTAGTTTTACTATTGAACGTAGATTTGCAGAACAAGGTGATTTTGAAATTCAAAATAATAAAACTCTATTAATATCTTTTAATGAACTTTATTTTATTACGGTTCCTGTTGGTAGAGGCGGCTGGGGAATTAACCCGTTAAAATTTGATGATAATTTACAAATTTATGTAAAACAATTAAAAAATCCTGTCGATGCCAATATTACAAGAAATATGAGAAGAGCATTTGATCAGCTTGAATTTAATTATATTGCACTTGGAACTTGTGTAGATTAAAAAATTTGTTTTTCAATATAAAATATATTTTTGCTATTTATTATTGTTATTACCGTTGTAAGTGCTTTTGTATATTAAAAAGCCTAAAAACAAAATAATAACAATTAAAAGAGTTATTATTATCCACATTAAATCTTTTACTCCAGAGCGTACATAACTTATATAGCCTTGTAAGAATTCTAAACCTTCTTGTGGAATTTCTCTGATATCACTTGTTTTTTCAATAATTTTTTTTAATAAAAATAAATTATTTATCATGGTTTTGCCCTATTCTATATTGGTTTTGTTAATATTTTTTGAAGATCAAATTATTTAATAAAAATTAGACTACAACTAATAATTTCGGTTTTGCAATAATTTTGGAATTTTAATAAAAATTTAATTTTCTGATTTAACTGTTTTATAATTTTAACTTGATTTTTAAACAAATTCCCTGTTATTATGTATGAAACTGTCAAAATTTGACAGTTTCATACATAATATTAAAAAAAGGGAAAAAATTTGAAAAAATTTCAAAATATTATTGAAGATTGGCCAAAATATTTTATAAAAGATGAGGATTTGGCATTTTTACTAAATAAATCTGATGATGCTAGATATTCTATTGTAAAAAGAGCTTTGAAAACCGGTTTATTAACCAAGTTAAGAAGAGGTTTGTATCTTATTGCGAGTAAAGCAAAG
>JAIPGX010000071.1 GCA_021735465.1 Candidatus Babeliales bacterium
TTTTTATTTATAAAATTAAGTTGAGTTCGTATGGTTCGACGGAGCTCACCACGAACGGATACAAAATTCAATTTTTAATCATAACCATAATTTTTAGTTAGATTTTATGCTATAAAACTCTTAAGTTGATGACATTGAGTATATACTAGGGCCTAACACACTTTTGACTGCACACGACGGCGCAGTCAAAATGAAAATATACATAATTTTCTATTTTTTATATTTGTTAGTTCAAATTAGCTGCGCGTTTCGTGCTGCTAACAGTGTGTTAGACCCCAATATAAATTGGGGTTAAAATTAAAATTCAACAATAATCACTATTCCCACATCAAATCAGAATTCATAATATCATCTAAAAAATTATTAAAAGATCGATTTTCAAAAATCATTTGATATATACCCGTACAAATAGGTAAATCAAGATTATGCTTTTGTATAAGTTTATAAACAGACTGCACAGTGTTGATGCCTTCAGGCAAAATCCCCAATTTTTTTTCTATCGCCTTTAAATTTTTACCCTCACCTAAAAGTTGGCCAACCTTCATATTTCTGCTTTGTAAACTACTTGAAGATAAAAACAAATCACCAAGACCACATAGACCATAAACAGTTTCTGGTTCACCTCCTAAAAATTTGCAAAGTTTTGATATTTCAGCAAAACCACGAGTAAGCAAAAATGCTATAGTATTTTGACTACTCAAATATCCGCGAGCAATACCTACTATCAAAACTAAGACATTCTTTAGAGCACCTGCAACTTGAATACCAACTAAATCTTTTGACATGTATGGCATAAAATATGAATTTTTTAAATTTTTAGCCAATTCCTGAGTCAAATCTACGTCACAACAAGATATTGTGGCACCCGAAGAGCAATTAGTAGCTAATTCATGAGCAAAATTAGGACCAGAAACTACGCCTATCTTAGTATCTGTACCTAAAACATTTTTTATAATGTTGCTTGGCAAAAAAGCTGTTTCTTGTTCTATGCCTTTACTAAGACAGACAAAAATTTGATCTTTTTTAACAATTTTTTTAGCCTGCATCAAAATTTGTCTTAAAAATTTTACAGGAACAGCCTCAAAAACCCATGTGGTATCTTCTAGAGCTTTTTGCATATCGTTTGTTGGAGTTATTTTTGAACTTAATTTTATATTTGGTAAATATTTAGAATTTTCTTGATTTTGCAAAATATCTTGAACAACTTCTTTCTCATAACACCACAATTTAACTTGAAAATTATTGTTTGCTAAAAGCGTTGCAAAAGCCGTACCAAATGCACCTGCACCTATCACTGTAACTGTTCCAGACATTAAGCTCTCCCAAAATCTCTAAAAAACTAAATCTAATATCCAAAATTTCTTTTTATAGTTTTAAAATCATATAAGCATTTATCTAAGTGGTCCATTGTTATATCGGGCCACAAACAATCCAAAAACATAAATTCACTATAAGATGCTTGAAATAGCAAAAAATTACTAATTCTTTTCTCTCCACTGGTCCTTATTATCAAATCTGGATCAGGAATTCCAACAGTTAATAAATGCTGGCTAAAAACATTTTCATCTATTTGATCTTCAAGCAAGACACCAGCTCTGACTTTTTGGGCAATTTTTTTCGCCGCTTCAGAAATTTCATTTTTTGAACTATAACAAAATAAAATATTCAAATTTAATTTTTCAAAATTGTTTGTTTTTCCTTCTGCTTGACTAATAAAATCACGAGTATTTAATGGAAATAATTCTTTTTTTCCTAAAAATCTTAATTTAACTTCTTGTTTTATTAATTCTGGTAATTGTGCAGAAAATTCTTCTATCAATAGACTAAATAAATAGTTTTTTTCAATTTGGGATCTATTAAAATTTTCAATAGAAAATGCATAAAAAGAAAGATGTTTTATATTATTTTTTAAACAAAATTCTACTGCAATTTTTAAAGCAGACAAACCCTTTTTATGTCCTAAAAAAGTTTGTAATTTATTCTTTTTTGCCCATCTCCTGTTGCCATCCGGAATTATTGCAAGATGCTGCATAATAACCCTTTCAAAAATTTTAATTTTTAAAAGACCTAAGCTAATAGGCTCAGGTTGATAAAAAATATCAAATTTATGTAATTAAAGCTAATTTTTGGTCTCCTAACTTAACTATTTTTAAAAAATATACTGTTTTTTGAATAAAAACAAATTGTTTTATTTACTATTTGACATATCTCAACCAATAAATTATCATAATTTATGCTTATTTATTATAAAAAATGCAATATTTAATTGGAGTAAGGGGGAAGGTCAAAAAATTATGAAGATAATAAAAAATAAAATAAAAGCCGTTATATTTGATATGGACGGCACAATAATAGATACTGAAAAAATTTGGAAAAATATAACAAAAGAGTTTTTACAGAAAAGAGGTTTTTTAAATCTTACTAAACAACAAGAAGATATATTAGATTCTCTTTCTGGAATTGGATTAAAAGAAGCTTGTTTAATTTTAAAATCAGAGTTTAAAATCACAAGCTCAATAGAAGAAATGACAAAAGAAAAAATTGAACTTATAAGACCTCATATGTCAAATAATGTTGAATTTATTAAAGGTTTTCAAGAGTTTGCATACCAATTAAAAAATCATTCTATTCCTGCTGGAATTGCAACTAATGCAGACAGCGATACCCTGGCTACCTTAAATAGAAAAATGAATTTTGAAAATTTTTTTGGCACAAATATATTTTGTGCAGAACATGTTGGTAACAAGTTAAAACCGGATCCAGCAGTTTTTTTACATACAGCAGATAAGTTAAATGTAAAACCACAGGATTGTTTGGTTTTTGAAGATTCCATTCATGGCTTTCAGGCTGCGCAAAAAGCTAATATGAAATGTATTGCTATAAAAAATGCAATAAATAAAGACAAGTTACATCTTGTTCTTGGTTATATAGATAATTACACCCAAGCAGAAGAAACAATTAAAAAACTAATAAAATAATAATTTTTTTAACATAATTTTTGAGAGGTTATATATTATGAAAAATATTAAAAAATATTTTATGGCTATTTTAGCTACTTCGTTATTTTTTTCGGCAAATTTTGCAATGGAGGATGAAATTCCACAAGATCAATTACCTACTCAGTCTTTTCCAGATGTAAAACCAGGTACCGGAATTATTGTTATAATTAGCGGTATATCAACATCCGGAAAAACTAAAATTGCTGATTATTTACATAATCTGTTCATAACAGATGAATTAGACAGTCAAGAAAAAGAAGAAACCTCTTCAGTTCAAGATGACAGTTTTGATGATATTATTTTTAGTGATGAAAATTCAAATTGGATACATTTGTCCTTAGATGAAATGAAATGGCAAGGTCTTAATATAAACAATCTCTTGGGCCGTAAATTTAAAAATTTCGAAAAAGAATATGGTAAAAAACAAGGAAAGCTTAGTTCAATAAATTATTATTTGTGCACAGAAGCAATTAAAAAAGCAATATCGGGAATAAACGTAATTTGTGACACAGTTTTAGATGAAGGCGGCGATAATCTTGATGCATTTGTCTCTGAAATAAGATCACAAGGCATAATGTGTTATTCTGTATTGGTTTATTGCCACATTAATAAAATATTAGAGAGATTACAAAAAAGAAATGAGGATCCTGATTCAGAAAATCATAGGAACGCATATGAAAATATTATAGTACCGTATAGCACAATGTATTCAACGTCACCAAGAAGTGATCGTAGCCCAAGTGGACATATAGGTAGTTTAACTAAAAATCATATTCGATCCATATCAACTAGCCCATTACTAGAAGGCTATGTAAAAACGCAAACTCAAGAAGAATTCCAAAGTAGACTTGAAAGCATGTTTGGTTTTCTTAATGATAACGAAGAAGTTTATTTTTATCCAAAAGCATTTTATAATTTTTATGTTGAAAATCAAGATCCTAAATTTAAAGATGAAAATACACCAGAAATATGTGCCAAAGAAATAAAAGCTTTTATTGAGAGTGAAATTGGTAATTCTCTTTTCAAACCAATAACAAGTTCAGATTTTGAATCATCATCAGACGAAAATTCAGACGAAGAAGATGAGATAACCGAAACAACAACCACACAAACTACTACTAATCATGATGACGAAGAAGTAGCTGAATTAACAAATTTATCTTTAAAATAATATTTAGATAAGAAATAATTTATAAAAAGCCTTAAAGTTGAAAAACTTTGAGGCTTTTTTATTTTTTGGTTAAAGTTAAAATCAAGAAGTGAATAAATTGAACCCCTTTTACGGGGTGGCTTTATGGTAGCCCTGCTTGGCCCTTTGTGACTACGCAGGACAGGCCGGCATTTCTCAAATGCCGGATTTTAAATTCGGGATAAATAATGACAGACAAAAAATGGTTTAAAAATTGTATAGAAGATAAAAAGTTAGTTTCAAAAATAGAAAAAATTAAATTAATAGTGACAGATATCGATGGTGCATTAACAGATGGCTATCTATATTTAACTCCAGATAGAACAGATCCTGTATCAAAAAAATTTTCTGTTCAAGACGGTTTTGCTATAAATGAAATAATAAAAAATTATTTTTTAAAAATCGCATTTTTAAGCGGCAGAAACGATGCTGTTACAAAAATAAGAGCCAAAATGCTTGGCATACCAGAAGATATGTGCATAATTGGTTCTACAAACAAACCCGAAAAAATAAAAATTTTACAAAAAGATTATAAAATATCAAAAGAAGAAACTTTGCATTTTGGAGATGATTTTTTAGATTATCAAGTAAAAGAAGCAGTAAATATATTTGCATGTCCTGAGAATGCACCATTTTACATAAAATGCGCAGCAGATTTAATAATACCCAAAAATTCAAACAATAATGCTTTCAGGCTATTACTAGATTTGATTTTGTATGTTCAAAGAAAGCATTTTGTGCAAGATTTAATTACAGAATCTCTTAAATAATTTTTAAATATAATTTATTAAATAAATGGTAATAAAAATAAAAAGTTTTTTAAAAAATTTAATTAAATCAAGCTACATTTTAATACCAATTATTGTAAGTATTTTTTTTCTTTTTTATTTTTCTAAAGAAGAAAATATAAATAAAAATATAAAAGAAAAAAAATTAGATAATAAAAATATCGCTCAAATTATAATTCAAGATTTTAATTTTCAACAGGTTGGCGATAATAATAATAGCAATACTTACAATTGGAAAATTAATTCAGAGATAGCAAAACTTTATAAAGAAACTAATCAAGTAGAATGCACAAAAATCATTTGTAAATTAATAAAAGATAATAAAGAAATATCAATATTAAAATCTGAAAAAGCTTTAATAGACAAAAATAATAATACAGCTTATTTAGAAAAATTATCTGGTCAATTTTATAACAATATAAATTTAAATGCGCAAAATGCTCAAATAGATTTAAAAGATCAAAATATTATTATGACAGATGGGGTCAAAACAGAAATCATACAACCCTACAAGCTACGGCAGCCGTAAAAGACTGAACGCCATATTTATTTAGAACTTTGGCCGCATTTTTTAGTGTTGCACCCGTTGTACAAAGATCATCAACAAATAAGATGTTTTTGTTTTTCAAAACATCTTTATATTTTGTTTTTATTATAAAAGCATTTTTTAAATTTTCTTGTCTATCT
>JAIPGX010000072.1 GCA_021735465.1 Candidatus Babeliales bacterium
TGCTAGATGATATTGTAGGGTTATTGAGTTTGTCTGAAAGCAGCTTTGAATTTTTAGAAGAAGAACAGCAAGATTTAGGTATAGACAATATTTTTAAAGATAAAATTTTGCAAATTATAAATAATTTGGAAGAAATTAAAAATAATTTTAGCCAACAGCAACAAATTAAAAATGGCATAAAAATTTCTATTATTGGTGGCGTAAATTTAGGCAAATCTACTCTTTTTAATGCTTTATTAAAAAAAAATCGAGCTATAGTGACAAATATTGAGGGGACAACACGAGATGTTATTGAATCTACTATTTACAAAAATGGCAATTTTTGGCTTTTGACAGATACTGCAGGTTTGCGTCAAACCGAAGATATAATTGAAAAAGAGGGGATAGAGAAAACTTGGCAAGAGTCGAATTTAGCCGATATTATTTTACTTGTTTTCGATCTTTCTAAAAATTTAAGTAAGCAAGAATTGGAAATTTACAAAAATATTATTAAAAAACACGATAATAAAATAATTTTTGTTGGCAACAAATCCGATCAAGAGAATAATGCTGTTTTGAATAAGTTAGATTTTTTAGAAAATAAAAATATTTTAAAAATTTCAGCTTTAAATAAAATTGGCATTTCTAAATTAGAATCTGAGATAGAAATAAAAATTCAAGATATTTTTTCAAAGTTACAATCGCCATTTTTATTAAACCAAAGGCAATATAATTTATTACTGGAAGTAGCGAATAAATTGAAATTTGTTGAAAAAAGTTTTGTAAAAAATATAGAATATGAATTAATATCCTACCATTTAAAAGAAATTTTAGAGCGATTGTCTGAATTAACTGGTAAAAATGTTACAGAAAAAGTTTTGGATAGAGTTTTTTCAGATTTTTGTGTAGGGAAATAAATGGCGGGTTTTTTTTAGGGCTGAGGGGGAGAGTGATGAAAATAAAAAAAAATCTTGTTTTTTTTATATTTTTTTTAAAAATATTTTTTCCAGAAATTTTAAATTCAAAACAAATTCAAAACAATAGTTTTTCAAAAACTTATTCAAATTTTATAAATTCAAATAATTTTGATTCTAAAAATGTGTATGTATGGCAAAAAAATAATTCTGTGCCGTTTGATGAATTAATATTTTCTTGGAATGCTTTAAGACCAAAAAGAGGAAAACTTTTTTTTTACGTGAGCGTAAAACATAGCTTTTGGTCTGAGTGGCATAGAATAGCAGAATGGGGGTCAAGTGGTCAGCAAACATTTGTGAATTCTAGAAATTATTTTGTTCATACAAAACATGTAAAAATTGAGATGCAGCATGGAAAAAAAGCTTCTGGTTTCAGAATTAAAGTTGTAGCGCAAGATGGTGCTGACATAAAAAATTTAAAATCTTTATTTGCATGTGTTTGTAATATGGCAAAATTAAATAAATTAGATGCAGATAAAGTAGATTTGCCTACAATAAGGCCTATAAAGGTACCAAAATATTCTCAAATGGTTTTAGATCATCCAAGATATAAAGATTTGTGTTCGCCAACTTCGATGAGTTTAATTGTTAATTATTTTTTAAAAAATACTAATAATTTGGATAGTTATATTGCTGATTTTGCCCAAAAAGTTCACGATGATTCTTATTTAGATATTTATGGTAATTGGCCTTTAAATGTCGCCCAGGCTTATGATGCTTGTCATGAAAAATGTTTTTTTAGAGTAGAAAGACTTAATAGCTTTTATGATTTGTATAATTATTTAAATAAAGGCATTCCTGTTGCAGTTAGTGTTAGGGGTTATATTCATAAAAGAGTTTATAAAAATGGTCATTTTATAGTTGTAGTTGGATGGGATAATAAAAGAAAGTCTATTTTGTGTATAGATCCATCTTATTCTAATAATAATGTAACAACTAGAGCTTATAACATTAAAAGTTTTTTAGAGGCTTGGGGAAATAAAGTTTCCCCACATTTAAGCTATGTGCCTATTCCAAAAATATAATTTTTCTGATTTTTTATAACAAAAATCTATTAAAAAATAGCCCTTTATATTTATAATAAAAATATAAAATAATTTTTTAAATAATTTTTTGGAGTAATAAATATGAATGGAGAAAAATTTACTAATGCTTTTACGCAATTAATCCAAGATGCCTTTATTGTGGCCCAAGAAGAGCAGCATGCTGCATTACAACCCTTGCATTTATTAGCAAGTAGTCTGAAAAATGATTATTGTCTTTCTTGTTTTAATCAAGCAAATCTAGATATAAATGCTTTAAATAATATAGTGGAACAAGAATTTAACAAATTTTCAAAAGTCACAGGCGCACAGCCTACTATCGATTATAGTTTGCAAAATTTTTTACAAGAGTGTGAAAAACAAGCTAAATCATTGGGAGACGAATATATAAGTTTAGATGTTTGTTTATTAGAATTTAGCAAAACAACAAACTTGCCACAAACTATAATAAATTTTTTTAAACAAAATGATTTTACTTATCATAAAATTTTAAATTGGGTAAATAATTTAAGACAGGGGGAAACCGTGAAAACACAAGGAGCAGAAGACACGCATCAAGTTTTAGAAAAATATTGCCAAGATTTAACCCAAAGAGCAGCTGATGGAAAACTTGATGTTGTTATAGGTAGAAATCAAGAAATTCGCAGAGTACTTCAAATTCTTTCTCGAAGAACAAAAAATAATCCGGTTCTTGTTGGAGATCCAGGCGTTGGTAAAACTGCAATTGTTGAAGGCATTGCACAAAGAATAATTGATAACGATGTGCCGGAAAGTCTAAAAAATTGCAAAATTCTTGCGTTAGATATGGGATCTTTGATTGCGGGAACAAAATATAGAGGTGAATTTGAAGAAAGATTAAAAGCTATTTTGGTTGCTATAGAAAAAGCGTCAGGAAAAATAATTTTGTTTATAGACGAAATGCATATGTTAGTTGGTGCAGGAGCTACAGAAGGTGGTATGGATGCATCCAATTTATTAAAACCTGCATTAGCAAGAGGTGCATTACATTGTATTGGCGCAACAACAGTTCTTGAATATAAAAAATATGTAGAAAAAGACGCTGCACTTGAAAGAAGGTTTCAAAAAGTTTTAGTTGAAGAGCCATCTGTTGAAGATACAATCTCTATTTTACGCGGCTTAAAAGAGCGTTATGAATTGCATCATGGTATTAGAATTAAAGATCAAGCTTTAGTAAAGGCAGCAAAGCTTGCGGCAATGCTTATACCCGATAGATTTTTGCCAGATAAAGCTATAGATTTGGTGGATGAAGCTGCTGCAAGAGTGAGAATGGCAATAGATTCTAAACCAGAAGAAATGGATAAATTAGAACGCAATATCAGGCAGCTTGAAATAGAAAAAGTTGCACTTGAAAAAGAGACCGATGAAGAATCTAAAAAAAGATTAGCTGAATTAGAAAAAGAATTAAGTAATTTAAAAGAAAAAAATCGTGAAGTTTTAGATAGTTGGCAAGCTGAAAAAAAACCTTTAGAAGCTATTCAGAAAATAAAAGAACAAATAGAAAAAGCAAATATTGAATTTGCTCAAGCTGAACGTGAAGGTGATTACACAAAAGCTTCAAAAATAAAATATGGCAATTTAGTTAAATTACAAGAACAGCTTGCAAAAGAACAAGAAGCTTTAAAAAAATCTGGAGCACATTTAATTAAAGAAGAAGTTGATGAAGATGATATTGCAACTGTTCTTGCTCGTTGGATAAAAGTTCCCGTAGAGAAATTAAAAGAAGATGAAGGCGAAAAACTTTTAAAAATGGAAGAAGTTTTACACAAAAGAGTTATTGGTCAAGATGAAGCTATAACAAAAATTGCTAATACTATAAAAATTCATAGGTCTGGAATTGCCGATCCTAATAGACCAATAGGATCGTTTCTGTTTTTAGGCCCTACAGGTGTTGGAAAAACAGAAGTTGCTAAAACTTTGGCGGATTATCTTTTTGATGATGAACATAAAATGGTCAGAATTGATATGTCAGAATATATGGAAAAACATGCAGTTGCAAAACTTATTGGTGCGCCCCCAGGGTATGTTGGCTATGAACAAGGTGGGCAACTAACAGAGCAAGTTAGAAGAAATCCATATAGTGTTGTTTTAATTGATGAAATAGAAAAAGCTCATCCTGATGTTTTTAATATCTTTTTACAGATTTTAGATGAAGGGCACCTTACAGATTCTCAAGGCCGTACTGTTTCTTTTAAGAGTTGTATTGTAATTATGACTTCAAATATTGGCTCTGATATTATTTTGCAAGCCGGCAAAATAGATGAAAAAATTAAGATAGAGATAGAAAAATTGTTACATAAAAATTTTAGACCAGAATTTTTAAATAGAATCGATGAAACTGTTTATTTTCAATCTTTGTCAGAAAAAGATATTTCTCAAATCGTTAATATCCAGATTGATAATTTAAGAAATAGATTAAAAGAAAAAAATATAGAATTAGAAGTTAGTAAAAACGCGATATCTAAGCTAGCAGAGTTGGGGTATGTAAAAGAATTTGGAGCAAGGCCATTAAAAAGAGCTATTCAAAGTTATTTGACTAGCCCTCTTGCTACTCAAATTTTACAAAATCCTGATAAAAAGAAATTCGAAGTTGATTATAAAAAAGATCAATTTTTAATCAATTAAACGTGTGATTAAATAATTTTAAAAAATAAAATTATTTTGGGCTGCAATTTTGCAGCCCATATTTTGTTAAATGTAATTTTCTGATGCTTTCTTTATAACAATTTTCTTCAAATTATTTAGATCTTTTTGCATTTTAAAAATTATATCTTTTACATCTGGTAAATTATCAAAAAATTGTTGAGCTCTTTCTGGAGTAATATTCCATATATTTGATTTGCTAGTCATTTTTTGTAATTTTTCCCAATTTGATTTAATTGGATTTTTTAATGTTTTTATTATTTCTAATAATAAATAAGCATGTACTACTAATCTAGAGGCTTGACGAGCAAATTTATTTGTTGGGCTTGAAAGATTATAGTCTATTGTAGGTTTTATAGAAAATATAAATTTTAAAAGATTATCAGATTTTTTTTGTAAAATACTTACTTTTTTCTCTAATATATCAATTAATTTTTTTTGATTATTTGTTAATTTTGGATTTAATATAATTATGTTTGCTAATTTAAGCGTTTCGCTAGTTGCCCTTTCAAAGCAATTATTATGATTAGTTATTAAAGATTTCATTTCTGCCTTTAATTCATTCAGTTGCCTAGGTTCTTCAAATTTTTCTGTAGCATCAAAATAGGATTTACGAATTTTTTGATAATTCGCGTAGTTTTGTGAATTATTATCACGTATTTTTGTTGTTTGCATTTCATATGCATTTAATTCTTGCGAACAAGTAAATAAAAACATAGTTATAAAAGTATACTTTAAAATTTTAGTAAAATTCATACTAAACCCTTTGCGCCGTGTTAATATTTGCCTAGTATTATTTTGGGCGCATTATAAATAATACTAGGTTTTTTAGGTATAAAACAGTAAAAAATTCAATTAGTATTTAATTAAAGTATAGGTAAAAAAATTATTAGAAAGCAAT
>JAIPGX010000073.1 GCA_021735465.1 Candidatus Babeliales bacterium
TCGTCTATCATTAAAACTATTAATGGCATAGATTTTAAATCCTGTGAATTTTGTGCCAAATTATTATACTCAATAATATTTTTCACATTATTTTGTGCCATTTTATCGTACCGCTCTTCCATTTCTTGGACAAGCCATTTCAAAACCGGTGCAGCACTTCGTGGATTTGTAATTATTGGAAATAATAAATGTGGAATATCGGCATATGGACAAAATTCTAATCTTTTTGGATCAATCAAAATCAATTTCAATTGTTCTGGATTTAATTTACACAAAAGACTTGCTAACATAACGTTCATGCCAACGGATTTTCCTGAACCAGTTGAACCTGCAACCAACAAATGTGGCATGCTAACAAGATCTCCAATAACAGTTTTACCAACAACATCAACTCCAAGACCCAATGGTAATTTGGCACTCGATTGCAAAAATTCTTCGCTCAGCATTATATCTTGCAATAAAACATTTTGTCTTTTTTGATTTGCAATTTCAAATCCTACTACATTTTTTCCTGGAATAGGTGCCACAATTCTAATGCTCAATGCAGTAAGAGCCATTGCAAGATCATCTTCTAACGATATTATTTTACTAATTTTACTATCTATTTCTGGTTTATATTCATACAAAGTTATAACGGGTCCAGGTTTTATAGCCGTAACTTTGCCTTTTATTCCAAAATGCCTTAATTTTTCTTCTAATTTTTCAGCCCGTTTTGCGCTCTCGTCTTGTAATTCTTTTTGATTTTTTTGATCTTGTTTTGTTTCTTGAAACATATTTAAATTTGGTAAATTATATTTTTTTTGCTCTTGTAAAATTTCTTGTTCTATATCTTGCCCAGATATAAAATTAATATCTTTATCTAAATTTTGTTCTTGATTTTGGTCAAATTCTTGCTCAACAAAATTATTATCTATTTTACAGGCTAATTTCTGTAACTGTTCCAACTCTTGCATCGTATTTTCTTGATATATAACAAGGGCATTTTTAAACTGCTGTCTTTGCGCCAATCTATTATTTTTTATATTTTTTATTCTATTAAACAGTAATTTAACTTTTTCTTTAAAAAATTTAAATAAAAAAACAAACAAATTCTTTATTAATAAAGCAAATTTTAAAACAATAGTTTTTATTAATTCGCAAAATTTTGAGACTAAAAATTTAAAAATTTTATAAACAAATTCAAAAATAGTTTTAAAAAAATTTACAAACGAAATTCTGAATAAGATCATCAAACTGGCCCAGACAAGTATCAAAAATAAAATACCCAAACCTACAGGACCAAAGAATTTACACGTCATCTTAAAAAAGCTATTTCCAACAAATCCACCTGAAAAACTTTGAGTAAAATCTAAATTAAAATATCTAAAAAATGTTGAAAAGCATATTAATAAAATGGCAAAAGCAAAAATTCTTAAAATTTCTTTTCTTATATTTTTTGAAAAAATTAAAACATAGGAAACAAAACCTGAAAATATTAAAAATAAATAAGCAACGCTACCAAATAAATAAATAGAAAAGGCAGATAAGTTTGCGCCTAAAACTCCACACCAATTCATGATTTGTTTTTGGTCGGTAGAAAAATAAAATAAAGAATTATCTGTTTGGTTATATGAAATTAAAGATATGGCTAGAAAAATAGAAAATATACTAAATAAAAATCCAAAAAATTCTCTTTTATAATTTAAAATATTATTATTTTTACGTCTCATAAACTCTCCCCCAAATAAAATTTTTTATAAAATTTAACAATTTATTTTATTTAAAATATCTTTAATAAATTCAAAATAGTCAGGAATTTTTTCACTAATTTCTTTGGCTAATGGCTCATGATAAGTATGTGAAGTTAAGTTTCTGTGATCAACCATTTGTAAAGCCAAATTTATCTGATTTTCTGATATTAAATTTAATCTAAACAGTTCCCGAAAAATTCTTTTAGGTGTTGGTACATCTATTTTTATACCTGTTTCTTGATCTAAATAAAAATTTATATATTTCCAAAAACAATCAAATGTATATTCAAACCGTTGAATTAAAGAATCTCTCATATATTTTAAAAATTTTTGTCGTTCAAATTCTGTAGGAGCCAAAATATTAATTTGTTTCTGATTTATTTTATAATCAGTAATTATTTCCTCTAAAGTTCGTAAAGCTTTTACTGTATTATCATATTTTTTATTTAACTTTTCCATATAATACCCTCTGCTAAAATATTTTTCTGTAATTCTAGAGCCACTGTTTGAAAGTCAACAACATCAACCAGAAATGGTATATTTGATTCATCCAAATCATTTCTTATTTGCGCAAGAAAAATATGTTCTATTTTTTTATTACAATTAATTGCTATATCTATATCAGAATTTAATCTATGTTCTTTTCGCGCTCTAGAACCAAATAAATAAATTTTACAATCAGGTAAATATTTTTTAATAATATTTATTAGTTCGTTTTTATATTTAGTTTCGTTCGAAATATTTATATTCATATTTAAAATACTATAAAAATTAAAATTAAAATTGGGATTAACATATAAAAAGCCATAAATCCTAACTTTCTATTTATAGCAAGTTTTTGCATAAATAATAAAGCAAAAAAAGAAATTATAGTTGCGACTATAAAAGTTAGGCAAGTTTTTAAATCAAATAAATTTTGCCAACCAGAAAATTTTGTCATTTTATAAAAACCTAAAAAAAATGCTGGAATTATTAATGGCATCTCGAGTAAAAAACTTGTTTGAAATGCTCTTCTGGGAGCAAAACCTAACCAATATGCTAAAACATATGTACTAGCAAATCTAGAAACACCAGGCATAATAAGCGCAAAACCCTGAATTAACCCTAAAAAAATATATTTTTTAAAATAACTTATTTTTTTAATACAAAGCTTTTTTTTAAATAATAAAGAAATTAGCAAAAGTGCAGTTATACAAAACCCAGATAACAAAATAAAATTATTATTTTTAAAATTAATAAATTTATCTAAAATCCAAAAACACAAAGTAATTGCGCTTGATATAAAAAGATATAAAATTAATTTTAAAAAAATATTTAAAAGATTTTTATAACTATCTTTATTTCTAAAATTTTTATTAAAAAACCCATAAACTAAATTAAATATTAAATTTGACCAATCTTTGTAAAATAACAAAATAATTATCAAGATCGTTGGGCCATGCAAAAAGTGGTCAAAAAAATTGGGTAATTGCAAATTTGTCTGGTATCCAAGTTTTGCAAACAATTTTTCTATTAACAAAACATGACCTGAGCTACTAACAGGAAAAGATTCGATTATAATTTGAAAAAATATTATAAATAAAAAAAGAGACATAAAAAATCCTAAAAACTACAAATCAATTTAGCCCAAAAAGCATAATTTTCAATTTCATGATTTGATGTTGCAAATTCATAAGACGCACCCAATCCCAAACTAGCTAAATTTTTTAAAATACTAAAATTATATCCAAAACTCGCAAAAACTTTGTTTGTAAATTGCGATGGTGTTGCAGCACCGTTAATATCAAAATTTTCTTTATTCAATGATATTAATGCAGCATTAATATCAAAACCAGTAGCAGGTATAGCTTGAGCTTCATTCAAAATACCATAAGTATTATCTTGCCAATCTTTTAATTTTATTGATTCTTTTTCTTTAAAGTACCCTTCATAACCCAAATCAATCAAAAACCTTCCTGATTTAAAATTAAATATTGCAAGACCATCAAGTTCATTACCAGGCCTGACCGACATTTTTTGTGTCAAAATATTTGCTGCAGGAAAAATGGGTAAATTTGGCAACTGCCCATTTTTAGCCGCCAAATAATAATGTTTCAGATTTAACTTTAGGCTACCAGCATTTTCTTTTACAGGCACAGTTCTATACTCTGAACTTTCAACAGAATATTTTTGATTAAAAGCAAAAATCAATTTGCCTTCATGCTTTTCTCTTTGCCACAATGTACATGAAGCATCAAAACCCCACCCTAGTGTAAAATGCCCACCATTGCCATAAATAGGTTCAAAAAGGTATTCGCCTCTAGAAACATTACCAGTAGGACAACCTATTAAAACATCAACAAAAAAATGCGATCTTTGGTTTTTAAAAAATTTATATCCCAAGCTAAAATCAAGATTTGCAAAACCAATTTTCGATTTTTGTCCTTTAATTTTGGCTTTTTTAAGTTCGGCTTGAGATGTTGTTGGCATAGAGGTTTTTATAAAATGCCCGGCAAAAAATTCAGTCAAATTTGCACCTCTAGAATCTGTAGTTTCTTGCAAAACCTTCATGCGCAGATTATTCGAAACATAAACAAATGGGGAAGATATTTTTACAAAAAATTTTTTTGCAATATCTTGAAACAAATCTAACCTAACACCAGCCATTTGTTGTTCAGCATCAAAAACTACTTTTCCTGATGGACTTAAATTTTTATCTGTAAGCTGGTTATAAAATATATGCAGATTTTCGATATCATAAGACACGCTATCGCCAATTGTAAAACTGTTTTTGCCATTAATTCCAAAATATTTACCAACATTTATACCCTTATCTTGGGCTTGATAAAAGCCGGTTGCTTGAACATGCGTTTTTTGTTTATTCTTGATATCAAAAATATGGTCATGATAAATAGAAAGTTCTAATGCCAAATTTGATCCCTGTGGCCTTGGCAGCAAAAATGTTTTATTTGTGTGTGTAGTAGCAGAAATTTCACAATTTTTTTGTGAAAACAAAAAGCATAAAATCAATATAAATTTAATAAATTTATTTTTATTAAAAATCATACACTCTCCCTAATTTTAAAAGAAAATTAATTTCGATTTTTATGTTATAATATATTTTAAATTAAATAAAACAATTAGTTCTGAGGAGGCATAATGATAAAAAAAACATTAGGTATAGGTGTAAGTAATTTTAAAGATATTATAGAAAAAAACTATTATTTTATAGATAAATCTCTTTTTATAAGAGAAATTATAAAAACAGGAGCAATAGTTACTTTATTTCCAAGGCCTAGACGATTTGGAAAAACGCTTAATCTTTCTATGCTTCAATATTTTTTTGAAAAAACAAATACAAGCAATACACATTTGTTTAAAAATCTTGAAATAGAAAAAGAAAAAGAAATTATGCAACTTCAAGGCCAATACCCAGTAATATTTTTAACTTTTAAAAATATTAAAGAATTAACATGGGAAAGTAGCCTAGATAAAATTAAAGAACTTATTTCTAATGAATTCAACAGACATGATTATTTATTAAAAAATAATTTTTTAAAAGATTATGAACAAACAACCTTTAAAAAAATTATTAATAAAACTGCAAATCAGGCTGAATATGAATTTAGCCTTTTTACATTATCAAAATGGCTTACGGATTTTCATAATAAAAGACCAGTTATATTAATAGACGAATATGACTCTCCAATAACTGCCGGATACTTAAACAACTATTATGCACAAATCATAAGTTTTAT
>JAIPGX010000074.1 GCA_021735465.1 Candidatus Babeliales bacterium
TTCAAAAATCTAGCCGGCTTACCTTAATTAAAGCTAAGTTTAGATGGCAGGATTTAGGCCAGTGGGATTTAGTTTATAGGGCTTTGAAAAAAAATAAAAATAAAAATGTGGTAAGTGGAGCTGTTGTTTCTTCTGCGGTAAAAGATAGTCTTCTTTTAAGTATGCAGAAACAAATAGTCTGTTTAGGATTAAAAGATGTAGTTGTGGTTGATACAGAAGCAGGACTTCTTATTGCAGATAAGAATCACCTCTATAAACTTAAAGATGCTTTAAATAGGGTTATTCGGAAAAAAGCAACATAATAATGAAAAATAATAAAAAAATTTTGTTGGTTAATCCTTTTGCAATAGGGGATATATTGTCTAGTACTTCTCTTATTGAAGAACTAAGAAGAAAATTTCCTCACTGTTTCATAGGATATATGTGCAACCGCCGTGTTGCATCTATTGTAGAAAGTAATCCTAAGATTGATGAAGTTTTTATATTTGAAAAAAATGAATATAAAAAAAGGTGGCGGGTTTCTAGAATAAAATGTATATGGAGTTTTTTGAAATTTTTACGATTAATTCAGAAGAAAAAATTTAATTTGGTAATTGATTTATCTTTAGGTGATAGGTATAGTTTCTTTTTTAAGCTTTTAGGTATACCTAAGCGGGTTGGTTTTAATTATAAAGGTAGAGGGAGGTTTCAAACGCATAAGCTTGATATCCCTGGCTTTGAGGAAAAGCATGTTGTAGAATATTACTTTGAATTATTGAAGTTTATTGGTATCGATGGAAAACCACCACCATTGAAAGCCTATCTAAAAGAGGATGATATCAAATGGGCAGAAGAATTTCTAAAAGATAACAATGTAACGGATAATGATTTGCTGATTGGTATTGATCCTGCTGGCGGAGAAAGTTTTGGGCCTCAAGCTGATATTAAAAGATGGCCAATTGAATATTTTGCTGCGCTTTCTGATCAGTTTATCAGCCAGCTTAACGCAAAAATAATTATTTTAGTTGGTCCAAAAGAAAAAGAAGTGGTTG
Source organism: Candidatus Babeliales bacterium (assembly GCA_021735465.1). Lineage (GTDB taxonomy): Bacteria > Babelota > Babeliae > Babelales > UASB340 > JAIPGX01. The sequence continues at coordinate 1,032 of JAIPGX010000074.1, forward strand.
ATAAAATCAGGTCATTAATGCAATATACTCCTATTGATGCTAGCCAAAGTTCGATTATGCAGATGGCGGCTCTTATGAAAAAAAGCAGTTTAATAATTTGCAATGATACAGGGCCGATGCGATTTGCTAATGCGTTTGAGAAAAAAGTTGTTGCCCTTTTTGGACCTACAGACGATAAAGTATATGGATGCTATCCATCTCATGAACGGAATCGTGTTCTTAAAAAAGAAAATCTTAGTTGTCGGCCTTGTTATAAAAAATTTCGTATTCCAAAATGTGAATATAATAAGAGATGTCTAACGGAAATAACAGTAGATGAAGTTTTCGAAGCTGGAAAAAATTTGCTATCTGGCTAAAAAATGTTACTAAACTTATTTTTTAAAAAAGTTATACAAAATTTAAATTTTAGGAGAGATCTATGCTGCCAAAAATTAGTGTAGTTATTATTACTAAAAATGAAGAAGAAAGAATCACAGATTGTATAAAATCTGTTGTTGGCTGGGCCGATGAGGTATTAGTAGTTGACGATGAATCAACTGATAAAACTCAACATATTGCTCAGGAGCTAGGGGCAAAAGTATTAGTTAAAGAGATGAGGGTAGAAGGAGCTCATCGCAATTGGGCTTATCAGCAGGCAAGCAATCAATGGGTTTTAAGTTTAGATGCTGATGAAAGAGTAACTGAAGAATTGAAAGAAGAAATTTCTAAAATATTAAATTCAAATCCAGATTGTGTATCTTTTTCCATTTCACGTAAAAATCATATCGGAGATTATTGGCTGCGCTGGGGAGGGCAGTATCCTTCTAAGCAAATAAAATTAATCAGAAAAGATAAATTTAAGTGGGAAGAAGTTGAAGTTCACCCTCGAGCTTTTAGCGAGGGGAAAAATGGAGAACTATCAGGTGATATAATTCATTATACCTATCGAAATTGGGGAGATTTTTTAAGAAAACTAGATAGTCAAACAACTTTAGAAGCGAAAAAATGGTATGATTATTCATTTAAGAATCCTAAAAAAGCAAAGTATAAAATGAATGTTACTCATGCTCTTTGGCGGGTTTTTGATCGCTTTATGCGCACATATTTTCGTAAAAAAGGATATCGTGATGGTTTTATCGGTTTTATGATTGCCTACTTTGCTTCTCTTTATCAAATAGTAAGCTATGCCAAATACAGAGAACTTAAAAAGTAATAAAAATTTGCAGAAAAGCTACTTTGAATTTTATAAACCAATTATTAAGTCTAGAAGAAAATCGCTTTGGTTTTGCGGGCATAAGCCATACCTTAAATTAAGGGGTAAGGTTAAGACAATCGCCGTCCATAAATCTGGTGGTGGTTTAGGGGATTTAATACAAGCTATACCTTTTTTTCGTAATCTTCGCTATATGTTTCCTGATGCGAAGATAATCTATTTAGGTTTATATCAACGCCCATTTTGTGATTCGATTTTTAAAAATATTCCTTATATTGATGAGTATATTGAATATAAAATGCCGGGAAATGAATCAACTTTTAAAGAATATTTTAATTTTTGGAAAAAACATTTTAATAAATTTGATCTTTTAATTGATACTCAATCAAAATTTCCTCCCGGCTTTTGGCTATGGTTGCTAAATCCAAACTATTTTTTATCGAGAAGTCCGTTTTTTTCTCATTGGAAGTTTATTCTTAATCCAAAAAAGAAATTTCATGTTGCCGGGAAGATGTTATTTCTATTACAGGTGCTTGGATTGGAGGACATTGATTCAAATCCAGCGGGCAATATCGAAAAAAGTTATCTTTCTTTTACGCAAGGATATCTAAAGAAATTTTCTGGCCCGTTTATATCTATACTACCTACAGCCGGCCATCCTTATAAAATGTGGCCTAAAGAAAAATTTGCTCTTTTAGCCGATAAATTTTATTCTTTAGGTTATGAAGTAATTCTTGCGGGTGCTTCCAGCGAAGAGGGTATTTTAAAAGAAGTAGCTGAAATTATGAAAAATAAACCAATAATTCCTTTAGTTGACGAACCAAAGTTTGGCAAAGATCCAATTTATAGTGCAAGCCTATTTAAAAGTTCACTAATCACAATTGGAAATGACTGTGGAGGCTTGAACCTAGCAACATTTGCAGGTTGTCCGGTTATAGGGATATATGGGCCGACCACGGCAACTAAAAGCGGCCCCTTAGGCAATAAAAATATAGTTATCCATAAAGGCATGGATTGTTCTCCTTGTAAGTGGTTTTTGCAAAATTGTAATATGGATAGAAAATGCTTAAAAGATATTACTGTTGAGCAAGTATTTACAACAGCAAAAGAGTTGTTAAATAAGCTAAATCCTCACCTCGGAGATGAAAAAGTGAGTTAAAAAACTCTCTGTAAAGAGGGGACGTTCCCCCCCGCTTATAATTGCTTATTCACCAATTAGTTATAAATTGCCTATTTTCACTAAAACAAATTTCCTATTTCATTACATTTACGCGGTGTGATAGGATGTTTAACTAATAGTTTTTTTTCTTTTTCAATTTTCCACTTTTTATTTATTTTTATTAAGATAAATGATATAATTCATGTACAATGACAACAAAATTTAAATAAATAATTTTGTATTGAAAATACCAATTTCATAATAATATAAAATTTAGAAAATAAAAACTGTAAACATAAAAAAGATAAAATAGTAAGTAATCTATCTTGTAACATAATATTTATTTTGACATAAGGGAGGCACAAGTGAGCAAAAAGAAAAATTTTTTATTAGAAAAAATTTTATCAGTTTTTAAAGATGAAAAGCGTGGCAAAATTCTTGATATTGGATGTGGTGATGGAGATTACGCATATAATTTAAAAAAGATGGGTTTTAATGTTTTAGCCAGTGATATGGATGTTAATCGGTTTAAATATAAAGACAAAATAGAATTTCAACAGTGTAATATTACAGAGAAATTACCGTTTTCCGATAATAGTTTTGATTTTATTATTCTTGCCGAAGTAATAGAACACTTAAAAAATCCATATGATGTAGTTAAGGAATTACATAGAGTTCTACTCCCAGGAGGAAAATTAGTTTTATCAACACCTAATATTTTAAATTTGAAATCTAGGATACGTTTTCTAATAGAGGGTTGTTGGGAATATTTTCGAGAAATTCCTTTGGAACATTCTCAAAACCCAAAAGAGATTATTTGGAATTTACATTTAATCCCATGGCGATATCATGAGCTTGAATACTTGTTGCATTATAATAAATTAGAAATAGAAAGTATTTATACGAGCATACTGGAAGGTTTAGGGCTGGGTTTTTTTATACCCATTATAAAATTTCAACTTTGGTCAAAGAAAAGGCGTGCAAAGAAAAAAGGAGGTATTGATTTTTCTAGAATTAATAAAATAATGCTATCAAAAGAGATTCTTTTTGGAAGGCACCTGATTATAAAAGCCATAAAAAGAGACTAATCCGTTATTAAAATGGATATTTTTTAAAAGAGTTAAGTCTTTATTTTCGGTAATTGTTCAATCTACTAAAGGATTATTAAAATAATTATGTTTTTGATTTGATCTATTAATGGCTTTATCTTTGCTAGGTAATGTAAAATGTTTTGTGTAAGTTAATAGTTGATTGAAAATAAAAGAGGATATATCCTTCTGGTTAAGAACAAATATTAATCCGTGTAAAGAAAGTGTCAGGGGGGACGTTTCCTCGCTTATAACTGCTTATTTCACTAAACCAAATTCCCTATTTTATTACACCTACGCGGTGTGATAGGATATTTAACTAACAGTTTTTCTTTTCTTTTTCAGTAACAAAAATATTGACAAAAAAGGTATATATATGGTATATTAAATATACCGTGGAATTTGAATTTGATACCCAAAAAAGTGAGGTAAATAAGAAAAAACATGGGATTGATTTCGTAGAGGCACAAGCTTTGTGGGAAGATCCTAATTTAATAGAAATTCCTGCTAAAACAAGTGATGAGCCCCGGTTTTTAGTAATCGGCTATATCTCAGGGAAAGTATGGTCAGGAGTAATTACCTATAGAGATGAAAAAATAAGAATTATTTCAGTACGTCGGTCTCGGCCGGAGGAGGTTGAAATTTATGAAAGCTAAAAATTTTGATAAAAAATTTGAAGAAGGGGAAAATATATCAAAGTATCTTGATATCTCGAAAGCTAAAAGAACAGAGCAAAAACAAAAAAGAGTCAATGTTGATTTTCCTTTATGGATGATTCATTTCCTAGATAAAGAAGCTAAGCGCCTTGGTGTTCCCCGTCAGTCTATTATTAAAGTTTGGATAGCAGAACGGCTAGAAAAATCCCATCATTAATTTAAAAACAAATTTTCTATTTTCATCACACCTATTTAATCTATTTCTTTAAATTCTTTCAAAGAATTCCGGCATTTGTTTCGTCTATAAGTAAAGGGGAAA
>JAIPGX010000075.1 GCA_021735465.1 Candidatus Babeliales bacterium
CTCAAGACAATTATAAATTGTTTAAGGCATTAAGAGATGATTTGCAGGAGCGCGTTAGATTAATTAGTGGATATGTACAACAACAATTGCAACAACAACCTCAACCGCCAATGCCGCCACAGCTAGTACCGCAAGTTCGACCTGTAGCTCCAGTTCAACCACCAATAACACCATCTCCGCGACAAGCTCCTAGTCCAAGAGCTATTATTCCTGATAGGTGGCAAAATTTACCAAGCATAAAAAAATTAAGAGGAGATGAGAGTTTTACTTCGCAAAATGCAGGCGAAAGAACGGAAGAATATTTTAAGCCAATATTTGAATTTATTCTGAGTCTTTACATAATTCCTAATTTTAATTATGGCTCATTTTCAAACGAAATAAAAAACGAGATTAATTTTATTGAAGAAAATTTGAGACAGATTAGAGGATATATGTTTCATGATGAGGTGCATGATTTGAAAAATTTTGCGTTAGAATCTATTAATTATATTAAAAATAAGCAGAATTATACGCCAGTATTTGGTATGGATCGTTTACAGAGAGCGATTAATAGTGAGAGTGATTTATATATTCGTGATAGCCTGAAAAAACTTGTAAACAATATTTATGAACAAATAAATAAGTCGCAACAAGCTAGGTCGCCAATGCCCCCACAGCCAGTACCGCAACCTGTAGTTCCAGTTCAACCGCCAACGAGGCCATCAGTACAGCCGCCTCGAATTCTTCGTCCAAGCGAAGAATTCGCCAGACAAGATAAAATACGTAAAGAATTAGAAGAAAAAATTAATGAAGCCGAAACGATATTAAAAGATAATTATGAATCAATAGATGCAAAACAATTGACCGAAATAATAAAATTAAAAACAAGGTTAGAACAGTTTTATAAAACTTACTCTGATAATGTAATTTCTAAATTTACTGGCAGCGGCGGTATCGATGTAGCAATTATTACATTAAAAGATAGAGCTTTAGCTGTGAAAAAACAAATTGAAGACAAGTTAAGTGAATTAGAAATACGAAAAATGACATTAGAAGAGCAAGGCTTGCAGCCGCAACAGCAAGCTAGGCCGGTAAGGCTTTGGCGGCCAACGACTCCTAGCCCAGAAGAACTTAGAAGAAGGGCTGAAGAGGCGAGAAGAGAAGAAAGTGCCAAAAAAACAATTGATGAAACTCAGGAGATGGTTAAAGTTGTATCAAGTAATTTAGAAAACGTGAGTAAAGATTTAGAAGTGCTAAATGTTTCTGATTCAAATTTAAGTGAAAAACTAGGGAGAATTAATAAATATTTAAGTGACGTAAGAGAATGGATAGAACAACATAAAGATGTTTTGAGCCGTAACGTAGATCTTTCTGATAGTCAAAAGACGGCTTTAATGCAATGGTTGGATAATTTACTTTTAAAAATTAAAGTCATGCAAGAAAAAGCGGATGAATTGTTTGCAAGAAAATTGCAATTAGAATTAGCGCTTGGGCAGCAACAGCAATATCAACCACCACAGTTAAGAGCACAATTATTTAGCTTTAATTCTTATGGACATCGTCATAGACATCGTTAATAAGAGATCAAGATAATCAAAAAAAGAGAGAGGGCGCGTAAATTTTACGCGCCCTTAAAAGAACAAAAATTTAATTAAATAAAAATTTTAAACTTTTATTTATCGGTAATATTTAGTTTTTTAGAATTTATTCTATCTTCTTCTATTAAATTTTGCTTTGTTAATTTTGGATCTATTTCTTTTTGGTCTTGCATTTTTTCTTTAATTTCCAATTTTCTAAAATTGCCTTGATTAATTTCTTCTTCAGTTTTGATTGGAAACTCTATTGTTAAAAGATTTTTTTCCGTATCATAAAAAACTGACATATCGTTAGCATCTTCATATTTAATTGGCACGGGAAGAGTATCTAAATTAATGCTTTGATAAAAACTCTTTGCCTTAAAGCTTTTTACTTTATACAAATAAACTTTGTTGTCTTCAGATTGCCTAGATTCTTCATTATTTTCTTGTTTTTCTTTTTCTTCAACTCTAATTTCTAAAATGCCGGTTTTGTTATTGATAGAAACATTAATATTTTCTTTTTTTACATCTCTTAATGGTACTTCTATGCCTAATATTTTTGTATTTTTAGTGGTTTTTTCATAAATATTATAACCACCAAAATGAACGTTGTTTTTTACTCTATTTATTGACATTGGCGATGATTGAAAGAATAACATTTCTATATCATCAAAAAAATTGTTTCTAGATGATAAATTTGTACTGCTAGATAAAGTTGTTACAACAATTAAAGGTAATAAAAATTTTTTCATAAAAAGCCCTTTCGTTTAAAATAAAATTAATAAATTATTAAATAAAATATTAACGTTACTAAGAAAAATTTTACAAAAAAATTTTTAAAAATCAAGTGCTAAAACATTGAAAAAATATTTTTTCAATTATAAATTATTTTTCAAATTTATTAATTGTTGTTTTAATAAATTAATTTTTTCCAAAAAATCATATGAAATATTTTCAAAATTTTTGATATCTATATTTTGTTTTATTTCTTGATTTTCACTGATATTATTTTCTTGAAAATCAGATTTATGTGCAGGACTAATTTTATGTAATTCTGAATTATTATTATTTATTTCTACGCTTACACTGCTTGTATCAGAATTTATATTAGATTTTGTTTTAATCATATCTTCTATTTCTTTATCTTTATTATTATCTATAATATTTTTAAGTTGTAATTTTGCGCCAGATATAGTGAATTTTTTATTATATAATAAATCTTTAATAGCTGAAAATGTTTGTAGATCATTATAAGTATAGAATCTTTGTCCACCAGAAGACCTATCTGATTCTAAATCAAATTCTTTTTCCCAAAATCTTATTACAAATTTTTTTACTCGCAATTCTTTTGCTAGTTCACCTATCCTGAACTGCCTTTTGGTCATTTTGATTTTTGATGATTGCATCTTCCTTCTCCCTTTTTTCTAAAAAAATAATAACTTGATTTTGTTTTATCAAATCTCCTGTGCAAATTGGAATACTTTTAATAAATGCATCGGATGATGCCCTTATTTCGTTTTCCATTTTCATTGATTCAATTACTACTAAAGTTTCATTTTTTTTAACAAATTGATTTTCCGCTACATTTATTTTTACAACTTTGCCGTTTAGGGGGCTTTTTATTTGTTTTTCAAAAACAATATTGTTTGTTTTATTTAGTTCTGTTTTTGTAGTTGGTAAAAATTTATTATCCAAATTTATAATAAAATTTTTGTTGAAATTATAAACATAAACAAAAAATTGTGCACCAATTTTGTTAGTTTTTGCTTTATAAAGTTGATTATCAACTTCAAAAATTAGGATATTTTGTTTAGCACAAAAAGAAAAAAGTTTTATTCCCACAGCTGGTTTCTCCAGTTGTTATTTGTATTTTTATTTTTTTTAAAGTTATTTTTTTTGTTAATAATTTCTTGAAATAAATTAGCTGCTATTTGAGCGATGGTGATTTCGCGTTCCCTCTCAGCTTTTATAGCTACGGGAGACAGATCGCAGGATAGATTACTCTGTGTATCAAAATCACCAGTTAAAAATTTTTCTGTTTTTAAAATTTTTTTTAAAAAATTTATATTAGTTTGAATTCCAGAGATATTAAATTGTTCTAAAACATAAAGCATTTTTGATATTGCACAATCTCTATCTTGTCCAACTACTGTGACTTTTGCAATCATGGGATCAAAAAAAGAATTAATTTCTTGATCTTCTTGTAAATTATGATCAATTCGCAAAAATGGATCTTGTGGGATATTTAAATTTATAACTTGCCCAGTACACGGCATAAAATTATTGTCTGGATTTTCAGCATAAATTCTGCATTCTATTGCATGATTTTTTCTTGAAATTTCTTCTTGTTTATATTTTAAAAAATCTGTTTGTGCTATTTCTATTTGTAAGGCTACAAGATCGATGTCTGTCGTCATTTCGGTAACGCTGTGTTCAACTTGAAGCCTTGTATTAACTTCTAAAAAATAAAATTTTGTATCCAGCGTATCTCTATCTTGCGTAACTATAAACTCTACAGTACCGATATTTTTATAATTTATAGTTCTGGCGGTTAATATGGCCATATCATACATTTTTTCTAAAATATTTGTTGCTATAAAATTGCAAGGTGTTTCTTCGATTATTTTTTGGTGTCTTCTTTGAATTGAACAATCTCTTTCATAAAAATGCACAAAATTTTTTGAATCGCCAGCAATTTGAATTTCTATGTGTTTCCCATTTTGAATATACTTTTCTAAAAGTAGTTCTTGCGATCCTGTAAGTTTTTTAACTTCTTCTTTTATTAAATAAAAATAATTTTGTAATTCTTGTTGGCTATTAATTATTTTAATGGCTTTGCCACCGCCGCCGTTGGGATCTTTTAAAATTATTGGGTATCCAATTTCTTTTTTTATTTTTTCAAAAATTTCATAATTTAATTCTGTTAAATAAAAACCAGGAACAACTGGAACTTCTGTTTGTGACAAAATATTTCGTGCACAAATTTTATTACCCATTAATTTAATAGTTTCTGGAGCTGGTCCGATCCATAAAATTCCAGCATCGATTACTTTTTGAGCGAATTCATAATTTTCTGATAAAAAACCGTATCCTGGATGTATTGCATCAGCTTGTGTTTTAATTGCTATTTCTATGATTTCATCTTGATTTAAATATGCTGTATAACCATTTTTTGACAATGGATATCTTTCATCTGTTTGGAAAATGTATTTTAAGAATTTGTCTTCAGGAGAATATATTGCCACTGTTTTTATATCTAAACTTTTGCAAGTAGCATTGATTCTTGAAACAATTTCTGATCTGTTAGCAATTAATATTTTTTTTATTTTTTTCATGCCTAAATATAAAATATAAATAATTTTAAATATTTGCTTTAACCTAGCACACGCCCAGCCGTCGCTCTTGTAGCTATGGCGGACAGGCTAGGTTCTAACACACTGTCTATTGCACCCGGCGGCGCAATAGATATGAATTTAATAATTTAAGTTTTGTTTTATTCAAATTGGCTGCGCGTTTCGTGCTGCCAAAGTATGTTAGCACCTAGGGTAACCTAGGTGTATTATAATAAAAATAGTTTTTTTTAAAAATAAGAAATTAATTATTTATATTTCTAAACTCTAATATACCTGTCTTAAGATCCAAAGAACCTCCTGGTAAAATTTCTATATGTAAGTCATTATCAGCACTTATGCCATCACCAAATATTATAGCTTGTGAAGAACTTGCTGCGCCAGTACCATCAGCATCTTGGTTATATAAATAATTTTTGTGATCAAGCACTAATGTACCTTTTGTTAATTGTAAACCAGTGTACGTTGTCTTAAGTGATGCACCATTTAAGAAAAGCTCAGAAGTTGAATTTTGCATCAC
>JAIPGX010000076.1 GCA_021735465.1 Candidatus Babeliales bacterium
TACAAATATTTTAGCAAAATTTTGTTAATAACAGACAAACGAAGTAAAGTTTCTGTTTTTGCAAATAATACAGGGGCTGTTGGCATAAGTATTGGTAAAAATAAAATAAATAGCTTCAACATGGGTTATGTAAGCCATTTATCAAAAATTGAGAATCAAGATTTGATAATATCCAGCGGCCAAGGTTTGATATTTCCTGAAGGTTTTTGTTTAGGAAAAATTAAAAAGTTCAAATTAGATAATTTATCGTATAAAATAGGCATAGAGCCGTGAATTAATTTTAGAAAATTAAAATATTGTTTGTTGATAAATCAAGATAAATTAGATTTTTTCTAATTTTTTTGTTAAAAATATAAATTATGCGTCCTACTTCGCCCAGGTGGCTTCCACCGTCGCTCTAGTAGCTATGGCGGACAGGACGTAGGACGGGACGCAAAGACGCTTACTATTAAAATTTCATGCGCCTGTAGCTTCCCGCTTCGCCCTTCGTGGCTTCGCAGGACGGGACGCAAAGATGCTTATTATTAAAATTTCATGCGCCTGTAGCTCAATGGATAGAGTCGCGGACTTCGAATCCGAAGGTTGCAGGTTCGAGTCCTGCCAGGCGCAAATAACTTAATACGCAGGCTTGTCCTTCGTAGCTTTAGCGTAGGAGGATTCGAGTCCTGCCAGGCGCAATAAACTTAATACGCAGGCCTGTCCTTCGTAGCTATACAAGCGTAGGTGGAACAGTCAATAAACAATTCAAGTGCCTATAGCTTCCTACTACGCCCAGGTGGCTTCGTAGGACAGGCAGGTGCTAGTCGATAAACAATTCAAGTGCCTATAGCTCAGGTGGATAGAGCGAGCGATTCCTAATCGCTAGGTCACAGGTTCGAGTCCTGTTAGGCACAATAAAGTTTAAATAAATTGTGTTAACTAGCAAACGCTAGGTTAAAGTAGCATTAGTAAAATTTGCATTAAATATAAATAAATTTTAAATCAAAAATTCAAGATAATTAGGTGTAATTACATTAAAAAATACGTTTTTATAATTTTTTTGTAATTAGGAAATATAGATCCATAAATGTATTAAAATTCATGGAATAAGCTTATTTTTATCACATTTTTAACTCAATTGTTTCAATATTTCTTAATTTACTTGCCTTTTATGCCTCAAAACACTTATCTTAGACAAAAAATTTTAATTAATCGAATTAAGCAAATTGAAAGTAAATTTGTGAAAATAAAAATCTTAGGAACTAGGGGAGAAATTGAACCTTCTACCCCTTATCACAAAAGACATTCAGGAATTTTAATTGATAACAAAATTATGATCGATATTGGTGAAAAAGAATTTTTAAAATATAAACCAAAAGCAATTTTTATAACGCATTTACATCCAGATCATGCGTTTTTTGTCAGATTAAAAAAAATACAAAATATTGAATTGTTGAAAAAGTTAAATATTTATGCGCCCGAAAAAGAAGATTTTGATTTTATAAACATAATATCTAAAACAAAAACAATTGAAAATTATAAAATAACACCCATAAAAACTGAACATAGTTTAAAAGTAAAATCACAAGGTTATTTAATAGAAAAAAATAATCAAAAAATTTTTTATACAGGTGATCTTTTTTGGATTAAAAAAGAAAATCAAAAAAAATTAAAAAAAGTTTCGCTTGTTATAACTGAAGCAAGTTTTTTACAAAAAAATGGTCTAATAAAAAGACATAAAGGTAGCCCGCCATTTGGTCACACCGGAATTCCAAATTTAATTAATTTTTTCAAACCATTTACAAACAATATTCTTTTTATGCATTTTGGTTCATGGTTTTATAATTATGGTGCAAAAAAAGCACGTAAAAAACTAAAAGATATGGGTAGCCAAAATAATATTAATATTGTAGTTGGTTATGACGGGCAAGAAGTTAATTTAAAAAAAAATATAAAAAAATAATAAAAAAGAAGAAGGGGTTATTGTGGAAGAGAATATCTTTAAAAAATATGATATTCGTGGAATAGTTGGCAAAGAAATGCCAATAGAATCTACTTACAATATAGCTAAAGCCATAACTACTTTCTTTTTGAAAAAAAATCCAAAAATTAAAAATATTTTAGTAGGAATGGATGGTAGAATCAGTTCTGAAAAAATAAAACAACAAGTTATTAATGCAGTCACAGATTCAGGCTTAAATGTCATAGATATAGGTTTGTGTCCCGTTCCAGTTTTTTATTTTTGTTTATTTTCAAAAAAAGAATGTTCATCTGGAATTATGGTTTCAGCTTCACACAATCCCAAAGAATATAATGGCATGAAAATATGTCTTGATAAAAAAAGTTTATTAAAAAAACAAATTCTAGAAATTAAAAAAATCTTTAAACAAAAAAAATTCAAAAATAAATCTGAGAAAAACGGCAAAGTAAAAAAAATTGATGCAGTAAATAAGTATATTAATTGGCTTGTAAAAAATTTTTCTAATCTAAAAAATTTAGAAATACCTGCTGTAATAGATTGTGCAAATGGAACCGCAGGAACAATTTTGCCCGATTTAATAAAAAAAATGAATTGGAAAAACATAAAACTTTTGTATGAAAAAGTAGATGGAAATTTTCCAAATCATGGTCCAGACCCTACAAATCCAAAAAGCATGAAGGCTGTGTTTAATCATCTTAAAACAAATAAAAAAACTGAATTCGGTATAGGTTTTGATAGCGATAGTGATCGCATGGTTTTAGTTAATAAAGATTGTACAATAGTTCCAGGTGATAAGCTTTTAGCAATTTTTAGCAAGCCAATAGCTCAAAAAAATACTGGTGCCAAAATTGTTTTTGACATAAAAAGCTCCCAGGGCCTTATTGAACTTTTAAAAAAGTGGAAAGCTAAACCAATTATGTCTCCTACGGGTTATTCAAATATTAAAAATACAATACTAAAAAACAATGCACTTGCCGGAGGTGAATTAAGCTGTCACTTCTTTTTTAATGACAAATATTTTGGCTTTGATGATGGAATTTATGCCATGCTAAGACTTTTTGAAATTATTTACAAAACACAAAAAACAGTATCTGAACTTTTAGAAGAATTCCCTAAAAAAATCAGTTCTCCTGAATATAGAATTCCCTGCAAAGAAACAGAAAAAAACATGATTGTAAAAAATGTAAAAAATTATTTTTTAAATAAAAAAAATAGCAAAAATATAATAATAGATGGAATTCGAGCACAACTATCTTATGGTTGGGGACTTGTAAGGGCTTCAAATACTCAATCTGTTATTAGTTTAAGGCTAGAATCTGATACAAAAAAAGGCTTTAACAAAATTAAATCTGATTTTGCTAAAGCCTTAAAACCATATATTGATGTAAGTTTTTTAAATTAGATTTTTTATTTTTTTAAATTTTTCAAGAGCGCACTTAATTTGGCAACCGCAACTCCAATTACTTTATCTGCACCACCGTAATATACAAAAACATTGTCTTTAATTGTTATAGTCCCGCAAGAAAAAACAACATTAGGCACAGTACCCTCTTTTTCATACAACATCTCTGGTTCAAAAATTGGACAATCGGTTCTTGCCAAAACAATTGAAGGATCTTTTAAATCTAAAAGTGCAGCACCAAATTTATAAATACTTCCAGGATTGCAAACACCATGATAAATCAACAACCAACCCTTCTTAGTTTTTATTGGAAGGCCGGTAATACCAACTTTTTTATTGTCCCATAAATCTCTTCTGGGCCCAAATAAAATTTTATCATGCTTTAAGTAAGTATTATTTTTAAAACTTAAATCTTGTACAAAATCTATGCATATACTAACACCTACCCTATGAAAAAACATATATTTTCCATTTACTTTTTCAGGTAAAATACATGTATTTTTGTTTGAAATACCAGGAGGTGAAATTAATTTTGGTTTTTCCCAATTCCATTTTTTATTTAGAAAATCTTTAGTCAAAATTGAAGTAAGAGCAACTCTTGGAGGATTTACTCCATCATATGCTGTGTAACACATATAAAGTTTATCATCAATCTGTGTAATTCGAGGGTCTTCACATCCAGAAAGACCGGGCTTATTTTTTAATTCAAATTCTTCCCTTGGAACGTAAACAGGATGGTGTAGCCTTTCATCTATTATAAAACCATTTTTACTTGAAGCATAACCAAGCGTAGACGTTTCATCATTTGATAAAGCTCGATAAAGAAGATGAACTTTTTTATCTAAATAAATAGCAGCAGCATTAAAAGTTGCTCGCGTCTCCCAAGCAAATTCGGGCCTTGGTTTTATTATTGGATTGCCAACAAATCGTTGTAATTTAACAACTGGGCATGTATCCATTAACTCTATTTTTGTTTTAGTTTTAAATTCGCTAAGAAATTCTTTTTTATCTATTGTTGCCAAACAACAATATGTATCTGCTGCCCCATAATAAAGATAAAATTTATCTTTATTTATAATTGCACCCGAGGGAAAAACAATGTTGGGAACCATCCCATCTAATTCATATTTCTCTTCTGGAATAAGAACTGGTTCACAGATTCTAGAAATTACTTTCTGCGCATCATGCAAATCTAAAAGAAGAGTTTCTATGCCAAAAACTCTTGGACCAGAAAAATAATTTTGTATATAAGAATAAAATAAAAGCCAACCCTTGCTTGTTTTTATGGGCTGAGCCCCAACTTCTAGATGATCATTTGGTGATCGTAACAAGGGAACTACATGTTCGTCTAAAGAATCATACCATTCTTTCCAATATTTGGCAGAATAAATTTGTTCTTTATTGTCAAAATAGGCAATAGCGATTTTTGCAGGAGGCTTATCAGTGTTTACCGTTAAAACTGCAGCAATTTTTTCATTAATTCTATCAGGAAAAAGCGCCATAGCCTTAGCATTAAAAGTAGTTACCGGATATTTTTCAATTGTTTTAAAATCTTTTGTTATTGCAAGGCCTATTTTTATATTTTCTGATGAAAATGGATAACCTGATAATGCCGTATAAAAAATAAAATATTCATCTTCAAACTTTGTTATACGAGGATCTTCACATCCAAAAGCTTCCCAATTATATGCAGGTTTAATTAATTGTTCTCTATGCTCAAAACTTATACCATCTTTACTTACGGCATGTCCAATTGTAGAAAGTGGCATATTAATACCCTGAACTTCTTGTTGACCAGAAAGTGCTCTATAAACTAAATGAATTGTACTATTTTTTCTTGCCGGGCAACCATTAAAAACAGCCTTTGATTCCCAAAAATTTTCTTTATTTGGACTAAGTATAGGATTTTTAACTGAACGTTCTAATTTAAACATGTTACTACCCTATTATTTCGAATTTTTCAAACTATTTAAAAGTTTTGACAAGCTTGTAAAAGCAACGCATGTAACAGTATCTGCGCCACCATAATATACAAATAATTGATCATTAATTACTACTGCACC
>JAIPGX010000077.1 GCA_021735465.1 Candidatus Babeliales bacterium
TGGATTAGTTGATACTGAGCAAAGATATCGTCAACGATATTTAGATCTTATAAGTAATCCTGAAAATAAAGAAAAATTTAAAAAACGTTTTAAAATAATTCAAGCTTTACGTGAATTTTTATTAGAAAAAGATTTTTTAGAAGTTGAAACTCCAATGCTTCATGTAATTCCTGGTGGTGCTAACGCAAAGCCATTTGTAACACATCATAATGCATATGATATGGATCTTTATTTGCGTATTGCTCCTGAATTATATTTGAAAAGATTGGTAGTTGGGGGTTTTGATAGAGTTTTTGAAATAAATAGAAATTTTAGAAATGAGGGTGTTTCTACAAAGCATAATCCTGAATTTACCATGTTAGAGTTTTATATGGCTCATGGTGATTATAAAGATGGCATGCAGTTTACAGAAGAATTAATACAAAAAGCGGTCCTTGAAAATTTTGATTCAACAAAAATTATTTATCAAGGGCAGGAACTTGATTTTGCGGCACCATTTGAAAAAATTACTATGCATGATTCTTTAGTTACGATTGCAGAATTTAGTAAGGATCAAATTTCTGTAAAAAATATAGACAAGTTGATAAAAACTCAGCATGTTGAGATAAATTTAAACTCCAGTTATGGCGAAAAAATTTACGCATTATTTGAAAAATTTGTAGAACCAAAAATTGTTCAACCTACATTTATAGTTGGTTTTCCTATAGAAGTTTCGCCTTTGGCAAAACGTGATCCCAAAGATACGAGTATTGCAGCAAGATTTGAGCTTTTTGTTGCAGGAATTGAATTGGCTAATGGTTTTACTGAGTTAAATGATCCTTTTGATCAGGCGGAAAGATTTAAACAACAAGTTCAATCAAGAACTCGTGGTAACGATGAAGCTCATTATTACGATGCTGATTATATAAAGGCTTTAGAGTATGGTTTACCACCCACTGTTGGTGTTGGATTAGGTATAGATAGGCTTGTTATGTTTTTAACAGATACATCTTCAATAAAAGATGTAATTTTATTTCCAACTATGAAACCCGACGTGGCAGAAAATTTACGACTTCGCGCTGCGAGTGACGATGGACAAGATGGCGCGGCAAATTAGTAAAAGAGTAATTTAGTGCTAATTCAGGGTCAAAAATTTTTATGGAAGCTTAAAGACATAGATCAAACAATCGCGCATTCGATTGCGTATGATTTTAATTTGAGTTTTCCCATAGCACAAACTTTATATGCACGTGGTTTTTTAAATAAAGAACAAATAAGTTCTTTTTTGTTTACGAGTTTTCAAAAAAATGTTGCAGATTCAAGATTATTTAAAGATATAGATACAGCAATTGACCGCATATTACATGCTATCAAAAAAAAAGAAAAAATTCTTATTTTTGGTGATTATGATGTTGATGGTATAACTTCAACTGCTCTTTTACTTGTTGCTCTTTTGCCATTAGATGCAGATATAAATTTTTATTTACCCAACAGAATAAAAGACGGGTACGGTCTTTCTGAAAAGTTTGTACAAAAAGCTTCTCAAAATAATTATAAACTCATAATTACCGTTGATAACGGTATTTCTGCGTTTGATGCAGCTGATTTAGCTCAAAAGCTTAATATCGATTTGATTATTACAGATCATCATAGACCACATGGTAACTTGCCAGTTGCTACAGCAATAGTGAATGCTAATCAAGATAGTTGCATGTATCCATACAAAGATTTTGCTGGTGTTGGTATTATATTTAAAATAGTCTGTTTAATCTATAAAGAATTAAATAAAGAGATTTCTGATAAAATTTATGAACTTTTAATGCTCGGAACAGTTGCTGATGTTGCGCCGCTCACCGGGGAAAATAGATTTTGGGTGCAATATGGTTTGTGCAAGATTAATAAGCAAAAAAGTTTGGCTATAAATGTTTTGGCACAAAATAGTAAATTAAATAAAAATTATTTAGATTCTTTAGATATTGGTTTTTCTATTGCGCCACAACTTAATGCTCTTGGTAGATTAGCTGACCCAAGACAGGCGGTTGCATTTTTAATTAGCTCTGATGAAAGAGAAGTTAACAGAATTGGTCGAATTTTGTTAACTATGAATGAAGAACGCAAAGAAGTTGATAGAAAAATTTATCAAGAAATTGAATATGCAATTGAATTAAAAAAAATAAATTTAGAACAAGAAAATATTATAATTGCGGCCAATTCTTCTTGGCCTGCCGGAGTTATTGGTCTTGTTGCTGGAAAAATAGTTCAAAATTATGGAAAACCAACTTTTCTTTTTCATTTAAATAAAAATGGAATTTTAAAGGGTTCTTGTAGGTCTATTCCAGAATTTAATATTTTTGATGCATTACAAGAAAATAAAGATATTTTAATAAGTTTTGGCGGACATTCATTTGCTGCAGGTTTGTCTTTACGACAAGATGATGTTTTTGTTTTAAAAGAAAATTTAGAAAATAAAATTGCAAAAGAACTAAGTCCTCAAGATTTACAACCTAAAATAGAAGTTGACGCAGAATTAGAACTTCCTGAATTGAATAAACAGATGCTTTTTGATTTGCAACGTCTTGAGCCTTTTGGTAATCAAAATAGACAACCTATTTTTTTAGTTAAAAATGTTACTTTGCAAAGTAAGCCGCAGTTATTAAAGGATAAACACTTAAAGTGTCTTATTTTTGCAGATGGTGTAATAAAACCTATAATATTTTTTAATAGACCAGATTTATATTCTATTTTAAATAATATTGGTGATAAATTTTTTGATGTTGTATGTAATGTTATAAAAAATGAGTGGAATGATAAAATTTCAATTGAATTACAGGGCTTAGATATTAGGGTTTAGGTGTTAATATGATTATAACAATAGATGGGCCAGCAGGTAGTGGCAAGAGTACTGTAGCCAAGAAATTGGCAGAAAAATTAGATATTTATTATTTGTATACAGGTTTATTATATAGAGCTGTTGCTTATATTTTAATTAATAATTTTAAAAAAAAATTGTCAGATTTAGAATTAATATCACCAAAAGATCTAGAATTTATAAAAAATATTTCTTATGAATATTATGTTATTGGCAAAGAAAAACCTGCGCCTCAAATTTTTTATGATAATGAAAATTTAACTGTAAATTTGTATCGTTCTGATTTAGATCAATCAGCATCTATAGTTAGTGCAATTCCAGTAGTACGTGAATTTTTACTTGAAGTTCAACAAAATATTGCTTCAAAATATAGCCTTGTTGCTGATGGCCGAGATTGCGGTTCTGTGGTTTTTCCAAAAGCCGATTATAAATTTTATTTAACTGCAGATTTGGATTCTAGAGCAAGCAGGATTTTTGCAGATAGTATGCGTAAAAATTCAAATTTAACTTTAAAACAGATTAAAAAAGAATTACAAGTTCGAGACAAAAGAGATATGGAGCGCAGCTGCGCTCCATTAACAATTCCAAATAATGCTATAATTATTGATAATTCAAATATGACTATAGAACAAACACTTGATGAATTTTTAAGATTTATAAAAAAGTAAATTATCTCCGAGTGCATTTATAGTAAGAATCAACTAAGTCACCTAAATTATCAAGAGTTAGACCAGACATATCTGTTTGAGCTTGTGCATTTAGTCTTTGTAAACAATTATAATTACGTAAATTTGATCCTACATTTACTGTAAGTGCTTTAAATTTTTGCCATTTAGATAATTTTTGTTTCAAAATTGTCTTGTTAATAATTTTAAGAGCCTTTGCTCCATCAGTTTTAGATTTAAAAATCAATACAATTATTTTGTTAAGTAAATTTTTTATTAAATTTACTAATTTTATTAATTGTCTTGTTATTATATTATGATTTTTAATGTTAGCATTAACGTTTGTAATTGGTTTAAACTGTTCAATAATGCTTCTTATTTTTTCTTCTGACAAAGAATTAGCTTTGGCGCCTTTTATTGCATGAAAAGGCAGGGCTATTGCTTGATTTATAAATTTGCAAATATTTCCATTTCCAATTGCTAGCGCATAATCGGCAATATATAAAAGTGTTGTCATTAAAAAAACAATTTTTGTAACATTATATGTTTTTTGTACAGTTCTTCCTATAAATTTAAATGGCGTTAAAACTTTGCTAAAAAAACCTGGTTTTTTTAGCTCTGATGTTGTTTCTAAGTCTTCGAGGTCCATATTTTTTGGTGTGATTGCTACTGCCAATGGTGGTGGTTCTATAGAATATGTGTCTTGAGGTTCAAAATCTAAGCTTGGATAAAGTGGATAAAAATCTTCTTGTTCTTGTTGTGCTGTATAATTTGGCTCTGTTGTATAATAATCAAAAGCTGTGGGTGATGGCGGAGCAGATGGTTCTGGAAAGTTTTCATCTGGTTGTATTACGGGATCATAATAATTTGTTTCATAATCATAATAAACTACTGGCTCAGCATAACCTCCAGCACTTATATTTTTTGTTAAAAAAGCAAAATTTAATAAAATTAAACTTGATAAAATAATTTTTTTCATAGTGCATGCCTCCATTAATTTTGATGTTTTTTTAACAAGAGTCGCAAAAATTGCGACTCTTGTATTATTACTATTTTAATAGTATTTATTTTAAATTTTGACTTGATCTGGGATTCTAATGCCTTTTAGAATAAGTTGCATAGATTGGTGTAGTAGCGAAAGTCCCGGAACAATGAGGACCCAGTTTGGTATTTCTCTTTTAGTTTTGAAGTACTCGGCTATTCTTTGACATGTTTTTTTTGATAAACTTTTTATTGCATCAAGAGCTTTTGGAGCTTGTGTTTTGGCTAATTGTACGGTTTTGGCAAAACCAGCTTTGCTCATGTTTGCTAATGGTGTCAAAACATGTTCCTGTGTTCCATTTTTTACTATTAAAGCAGCCTTTTTTGCAAAATCAGAAAGTTGACCAGCTGTGTAATGCTTTTTCATCCATTCAGGGAAACAATTGCTGGTTTTTAAAAAATGGTCAAAAATTAGAAATGCTCCAACAAGATTAGCAAAAGCAAGAGTTGTTACTCCTGCAACTTTAAGAGTTTTTTTTAATTTTGAGTCGGAATTCAATAAAACTTTAAGCTTTCTTAAGCTTTTACCCAAAATATATCCGCTTCTATAAGAAACATAGGACATACATATTAAAACAGCGCTTGGTTTTAAAATTTTTCCGGTAGCAATACTAATTTGACCAGGGATGTTAGCATCGGAATTTTCCATCATTTGTATTTTTGTAAAACTATTTAGCCCTAAACAAAGAGCAAGTAACAATAAAATATTCTTTTTCATAAAAGTATCCTCCATAAAATTTTGATGTTTTTTTAACAACACGAGTCGCAAAATTTGCGACTCGTGCATTA
>JAIPGX010000078.1 GCA_021735465.1 Candidatus Babeliales bacterium
GCCAAGCCTGGTCAGTCCACTAGTCAAACTAGTGGTTTACCCTTTTTAAAGAAATTACCCTCAAGAGATATTAAACGTTTATTTTATGTAAATTTTTTAGAAAGCTTATTCTTTCAAGAACCAGATCAAAAAAATATTAATACTTATTCTGTAAATTTTATTAAATCTAATCTTGAAAAAGAAATTATTATTTTCGATAAAATATTGGAAAAAATTAATTCAATTAATCCAGAGATAGCTCAAAAATTTTCTGATAATTATAATTTATTTCGAATTGCTTTTGCTGGTTATAATGCAGCTTTTGCCCAAGGACTTGGCGATTGCTGGCTTAATTTTTTAATAGCTATTTTATCAAAAGAAGATACTGAAAATAATATTACGAAGCTACTAAATATTTTTGAAAAACTACACGCATGTGACATGCTATCAAATTTTATAAATCTTTATTTTAATAAAAATAGAGCACAAAACACACAAGATTTATTGCAGATAATATTTGCTGAATTAAATAACCCAAATACGATAGCGTTTTTGCAAATATTTGCTACTAAAAGAAAAGAATTAGAAGCTTTTGATCTTACAGTTTGGCAAGATCCCAAAAATTTTGAAAATTTAATTACAATATTCGATCAACAATTTATTCAATTTTTTACACACCCAGAATTAATATTAATGTTTACAAATTCAGAATCAAACAATTTGCTTAAACTTGCGGCACAAAGCACTATGGAGAAATTTGTCACAGTCTTTGATAGCTCTATAAAAAACTTAAAAAGTTCAACGCTTTATCCAGATACTGGCACCAATCCATTACAAGTTATAAACTTTAAAAAAATGCTACAAGCCTATTTAAACGTATTTGATAAATGGCTTATTTTACTACCAGAAGATTGCATATGTAAAAATAACGAGGCGCCAAGAGTAGAGACGATACAAGAAGCGTTAAACAATACTTCTAATAATAATTATGAATTAACTGCTAGCCCTGAATTTAATGTAAACAATTGTATCTGGGGAGGTTGTTCCGTAGATTGGGATTTTAAACATGCTGAAGATATTTTTATGCTTATTCATCAAAATTTGTTGAGTATATTGGGAATGCTTACTAAACATTATTATTTTAACATCAATGAAGCAAAAAAATTAATCTTCCCTGAATTATTTGAAAAATTGAATGAAAAAATTTTAGAAATAGAATTTAATGAAGATTCTGCTTCTTTAATAAATATTTTTTTTGACAACAACAAAATATATTCCCGTTATAATTTACCCCTAAATATGCATAGCTTAATACTGGAACTTACATATGATATGCAAACAAAAACTACAGAACTTGCAATAAATTTTGTAGGTTCTGCAGAAGGACCAGAGCGCTGGTATAAAATTAGCGCGTTGGCTTTAACTTATTCAATAATCAGAGAAAATATTGAAGATTTAAAAATTTTTGATAGCGGGTCTAGCGGGACAACATTAATTTATCGTTTTACAAATGAAAGTGATCTTAGCCATATCGTAAAAAATATTCAAGAATTTGCAAAAATTACTTTTAATTATATTGAAGGAGAAGAAACTATTTTTTCCCCTGAAAATATAACCGATTTATATAATTTAACAGATAAATTAATATATTTATCACCTAACAACTGGCAAATATCAAAATTTATTATTAAACTTTTTGAAAAAAATAGTGTTACTGGATTAGAGTTATTTGTAAAGGCCCAGCAAATTTGTTCTTCAGAAGTTCTAATGCCTTTATACTCTTTGTTGGTTTCTCTAGATTATCAAGAATATTTTTTACCAGCATTTGATTTAGCAATAAAATATATTATTCAAAGTAAAAAAAATTATATTTATGAAGATAAAGCTTTAAATGTGGCTAAAGAAATCTTGGAAGAATTAGCAAAAAGGCCAGAATGTCAAGTTATTATTAGAAAACATGCAGATTTATTCTTGCTAAAACATTTTAGTCTTGCAAAAAAAGGAAATGGTCTATTACTTTATAGTTATCTAATTGATGGCAATTACGAACCAGCATATGAAAGAGCTTTATCAATAGCAGAACAAGAAGTTATGGAATATGCTCATACACAAAAATATAATGAATATGAAGATGCCATATTAGAACTTTTTAATTCATTGATTTATAAAAATATTGGCATTAATAAAATTTTATCTATTATAAAACAATTAATGCAGATAAATTTTGATACATACAAAATAACTAATGCAAAAAGAATAGCAATTAATTTATGTATTTTTTTGCTAGAAAATATTGATGATCACGATGTCAATAGGCCGCAAATAAATCAATTATCATTAAATGTTGCATATACAATTCTAAATAAGACTTTTTCAACACAACTTACAAAAGAAAATTCTTCTAAAATGCATACATTTAAAAGATTGATTCAGCTTTTAAATGTTTTAATACAAAATAATATAGGCATAAATGAAATTACAATATTTATTCGTTTTAGTTATAATTCACAACTTGAAAATCTAAAAAAGGCACTTGTTATGCAATTATGTTCTGTATTTGTTGAAAATGGACCTATAAAATACTTAGATTTTGTTTATCAAATATTAGTTTCTGGAATAAACACAAACATTCCAATAGTACAAGAAAACTCGCTGAATGCTCTAAATGAACTAGTAAAAAGAACACCAAAATATCGGTCAGAAATAACCAGAATTGCTTCAAAATTAATCCAATCAAAAAGTACTATGGTTTTTATAAATGCACAAAAAATTTTACGAACAATAAGAAAAATAAATATTAAACCTGAATAATTTTTTCCCAGATTTTTAAAAAATCATTAAAAGACAGTTGCTGTGCACGCAAGCCTAGTAAGTTTTCTGGAATTTTTTTTAAATCACAATGTGTTGTTATTAAGTTATTGCGTAAAGTACGTCTTGGAGAGAGAAAACATAATTTTAAAAATCTCCAAAATTCTGCTTCGTTGGGTATCTGGACAAGATCAAATTTAGGCTTAAAATAAATTAATCTTGAAAAAACTTTAGGCGGCGGGCTGAAAGCCCCCGGCTCAATTTTTTCTAATAATTGAAACTCAAAGTGATATTGTAAAAATAAAGAAGTTGAACTATAACCTTTGCCACGTGTAGCCGTAATTTTTTTTGCAACTTCTTCTTGTACCATAACAACGCCTTCTTGAAATAGAGCCTTGTTTCTTTGTAGCAAAAAGAATATTGGAAAAGTAATTTGATATGGCAAATTGGCAAGCAAAACCCATGGCTTATTAGATTCTAAAACACTAAAATTAAGTTCTAAAATATTTTCTTGAAAAATTTTTAATCTAGAATCTTGTATTTTATTTTTAACAAAATTTGCCCATTCAGGATCTATTTCATAAACCCACAATTCTTTACATTTTGTTTGCTGCAAAATAGATTGAGTTAAAAAACCATCACCACAACCTATTTCCATAACATATGTATTTGGAGAAATTTGAACTTTATCAATCATATGATCAACAACTGGTTGTTTACGCAAAAAATGCTGCCCAAATTTTTTCTTTTTCTCTATTTTTTTATTCATAAGTTTTAATCAAATTTTATATCTACAGGTGACTTAATTTCACCATTATTTTTATTATTTTGTGAAATACGAATTATATATTCAGGAGAATAAATCTCAATATTATTTTCCCTAAATCTAGAAACAATTTCAATTCTTAGATCACTTGCAATTTCCCATTGATCCTTAATTCTTCTTGAACCTACAAAAGCTCTAACAAAAAATATTAATCCATACACATCAAAACCATCTAAACGAACTACAGGCGCAGGAACTTTTAATACGAGTTGATGATTATGTATTATTTCCTGTAACAACTTTTTAACAACTTTTGCATCAGATTTATAATCAATTATTACTGTCAATTCAAAGCCAACAGCTAAACGACCTTCACCCCAATTAGTAATAGGTTTTGAAATCAAATCTTTATTTGGAATTATAATTGAAAAATTTCTAGCCGTTCTTATTGTTGTTGCTCGTGCAGAAATATTTCTAACAGTACCCCTTATATCCTTATCTAGTTGAATAATATTACCAATTTCTATTGATCTTTCAATCAAAACAAAAAAGCCTGCAATAAAATCGGCAACTAAATCTTTTAAACCAAAGCCAAGACCAGCAGCAAAAAAGGTACCCGCATATAATATAAAACCACTTAATTTTATACTTGCAAAACCTAAAAGTATAGAAATAAAAATTATTAAATAATGCGATATTCTAAAAATAGTATTTTGCGTACCAGGTTCTGTTTTAAAAATTTCAAAAAGTTTATTTAAAATAAATTTATTGGCTATGAATGAAGTAAAAAATCCAGAAACTATAAAGATCGTCACTATCATTAATTGAACAATTCCAAATTTTGCATCATCACCTAGCGGCAAAACCCAATCTTGAGAAAGTGCTTTCCATAAAGATGCTGGTGTATAATCAAAACCCCATATTCGTGTAATTAATATAAATGAAAAAAAGGCTAAAAAAGAAAAAGTTGCTGCTACAAAAAAACCATAATAAGTTTTAGCATGATCAAACTTATCAATAACCTCATCATCGTCTTCTTTTATAAAAAATTTTATGAAAAAATTACGAATATAATAATGTGCTAAAAACATACCGTATATTAAAAAAACTGAAGATGGCACAGAAAAGGCTAAGTACCATGCAAGATTATAATAACCTATATATGGGTTCGATAAAATTAATAAACCCATAATAAATATAAATACGGGATAATAATATTTATCTATCTTATTTTTTAACCATACAAAAAACTTACTACGTGGATGCATGAGAGTTAAAATGTCTTCCTTACTAAAGAAAAATAATATTGCAATCACCAATATAAGTGTATAAGCCGCAAGAATTACGTTAGGAGCCTGAGATGGAAAATCTACGTAGACAACAAAAGCTTTCATTATAGGTATTAAAACGGCAGTAGCATATAATATAAAAGCTATCAAAAATATAAATTTATTTTGTAATTTTTCTGCAAAAAAAAGAAAGCTTAGATTTTTGTTCAATTTTTTTAAACTATAAATAAATTGGCTAAAAATATAAATTAATATTGGAATGGAAATTAGATAAAAAAGAGCTATAACAAAATTAT
>JAIPGX010000079.1 GCA_021735465.1 Candidatus Babeliales bacterium
AGGTAAGCCTTTTTTGCAATATCAGATAGAACTTTTAAAAAAACATGGTATCAAAGATATTGTTCTTTGTGTTGGATATTTGTCTGAACAAATAGAAAGTTATTTTGGATCTGGGAAAAATTTTGGTGTCAATATTCAATATAGTTATGAAAAAGATCAACTATTGGGTACTGGCGGAGCTTTAAAGAGAGCTGCAAAATTATTGCAAGATGATTTTTTTGTAATGTGGGGAGACTCTTATTTATTGCTTGATTATCAAGATGTTTGGAACACTTATAAAAACATAAAACATGATGCTTTGTGTCAAACTTTAATGGTCGTTTATAAAAATAATAATCAGGGCGATAAGAGTAACGCACTTGTTCAAGATAATAAAGTTATTTTATATGATAAGTGGTCAAATAGGTCTGATTTGGTTTATATCGACAATGGTTTATCTATATTAAATAAAAAAATATTAGAGCTTATCCCTGATAATCAAATTTTTGCATTAGAAAATATTTTTAAAGAATTAGCATTTGAGCAAAAAATATATGCATATAAAACTGAACAAAAATTTTATGAGATAGGATCTTTTTCAGGACTTGAAAATTTTAAAAATTTTGCTCGAGAAAATAATTTGTAATTTTTTTATAAAATTAATAGAGGGTAGATAATGATAGTTTCTTGTGCTCCAGTAAGAATTTCTTTGGGTGGTGGTGGCACAGACCTAAAATCTTATTATTCACAATTTGGGGGTTTTTTGATAGCAGCAGCAATAAACAAATATGTTTATATTTGTATGAATAAAAGATTTGAAAATAATATAAGATTAAGTTATTCACAAACAGAAACCGTAGATTCTGTAAATCAAATACAACATAAAATTTTTAAAGAAGCTTTAAAATTAACTAATATAAATACTGGAGTTGAATTAGTTTCGATAGCAGATGTTCCAGCTAATTGTGGTCTTGGTTCATCAAGTTCTTTTAGCGTTTCTTTATTAAACGCTTTGAATACATATAAGCGTGAATTTATTTCTTTAAAAGATTTGGCAGAGCAAGCATGTAAATTAGAAATAGATATATTGAAAGAACCAATTGGCAAACAAGATCAATATATAGCCGCTTTTGGTGGAGTTACATGTTTTACATTTGAAAAAGATGGGCAAGTTATTGTTGAGCCAATAAAAATGGCTCATGAAAAATTAATAGAGTTAGAAAATAATATTTTAATTTTTTATACAGGAATACAAAGAAAAGCTTCAGATATTCTTGCTGTGCAAAATCAAAAAACTCAAGAAAATAATCAAGATATAATAAATCGATTACATAAAATAAAAGATATTGGATTACAAACAAAAGAGGCTTTTCAAAAAGCTGACTTAAATATTTTTGGTGAACTATTGGATGTTCATTGGCAAACAAAGAAAAAATTATCTAATAAAGTTTCAGATCCATTTTTGGACGAGTGTTATGATGTAGCAATAAAAAATGGTGCTTTAGGTGGTAAAGTTATGGGAGCTGGTGGGGGTGGATTTTTTATGTTTTATGTCCCGGGAGAAAAAACAAAAATAATTTCGGCGTTATCTAAATTAGGTTTGTTATATATGCCGTATAGCTTTGATTTTGAGGGTGCAAAAATATCTTTAAATATGAAAAAGGGTTATTATGCAAACATTTGTCAACCAATATTTGAACGAAGTCAAGCAAATTTCTAGTCTAATAGACACGAATTGTATAGAAAAAATTATAAAAATTTTAAAAAAAATTAGAGAAGAAAAAGGCAGAATATTTTTTTTAGGTGTTGGAGGAAGTTCTGGAAATGCAACTCATGCAGTAAATGATTTTAGAAAAATTGTTGGCATAGAATCTTATGCACCAACGGATAATGTTAGTGAACTTACAGCTCGTGTAAATGATGATGGTTGGGATTCATCTTTTGTTAATTGGCTTATGGGTTCAAATTTAAAATCTACAGATGCTGTTTTCGTTTTAAGTGTTGGTGGTGGAAATTTAGAAAAAAATATAAGTGCTAATATTGTAAATGCATTAAAATATTGTCAAACTGTTGGCGCAAAAATTTTAGGGATAGTGGG
Organism: Candidatus Babeliales bacterium; assembly: GCA_021735465.1. Classification (GTDB taxonomy): domain Bacteria; phylum Babelota; class Babeliae; order Babelales; family UASB340; genus JAIPGX01. The sequence goes on from JAIPGX010000079.1 coordinate 2,078, forward strand.
CAAAGATGGTGGTTATACTGCCAAAGTTGCTGATGCTTGCTTAGTTATACCTACCGTTAATAATCAAACAATTACGCCACATACAGAATCTTTTCAGGCCGTTATTTGGCACCTTATAGTTTGTCACCCTGAACTAAAAAAAAATGAAATGAAATGGGAAAGCACTAAATGAATAAAGCTGTTTTTATTGATAGAGATGGGACAATTAATAAAATAGTTTTAAGAGATAATAAACCAGCGGGACCTAGATTTTTTAAAGAATTTGAGCTTTTATTTGGCATAAAAGAATCTTTAGAAAAATTAAAAGAAAACAATTATTTACTTATTCTTGTAACCAATCAACCTGATATTGCTAGAAAAAAAATGTCAATTTTTGAACTAAATAAAATAACAAATTTTATAAAGCAAGAATTATGTTTTGATGAAATTTTAATTTGTCCACATGATACTCATGATAATTGTGGTTGTAGAAAATCTAAACCAGGGATGATTTTTTATGCGGCAACAAAATTTGATATAGATGTTTCAAAATCTTTTGTAATAGGAGATAGTGATAAAGATATGCTTGCAGCACAAAATGCTTGCTGCCCTGGTATATTAATAGATACTGTTTATAATCAAAATTTTATTTACAAAAATCGTGTTAAAAATTTTAAAACAGCAGTAAATTTAATTTTAGAAAAATGTTAAAATAAAAATTTAAAAAAATTTAAAAGAAGGAATTAAAATGTCAATTTTTCTTGATACGGGCAAAATCGAAGAAATAGAAAAATATTTAAAACTAGGCGTACTGCGTGGTGTAACAACAAATCCAACTCTTATTTTTCGGGCAGGAGTTACTGGCGGCAAAGATCAGATAAAAAAACGTTTGATTGAAATTGCAACATTAATAAAACCATTACCTCTTTCTTTAGAAGTTAATACAAATAATAAAGAAAAAATGATTGAAGAGGCTCGAGATTTTGCTTCTTGGTCAGATAATATAAATGTCAAAATACCAATACATGGCCCAAATGGTGAATTAGTAAATTTAGAGGTTATTAATGAACTTGAAAATAAATATGATGTTCGCATAAATGTTACTGCAATGATGAGTGCACAACAATGCTTTTTAGCAGCTTTAGCTGGGGCTAGTTATGTATCTTTATTTGGTGGGCGAGTAAACAATATGGGTTATAACACAATAGAAGAAATAAAAAAAATTAGAACACTTTTAGATGATACTAAACTTAAGGCAAAAATAATTATGGGTTCAACTCGGGAAGTGCTTAATGTAGTAGAGTGGCTTGTTGCAGGTGCTCATATTGTTACTGTTTCTCCAAATTTATTAGAAGGCATGATTGTTCATCCATATTCTAAAGAAACAGTTCAGACTTTTTTAAGTGATGCATTAAAAATTTAATTTTTTATAGGGAGAATAGGAGTATATGGAACACTGTTTTTTTTATAATAAAAAACTAATATTATCTTTTATTATTTTTATCGTAACTCTTTTAGTTTTGGGTATTCCATATACTAAGTGGGGATTTGTTGCAGATGATTTTGGTGGTATATGGCATGCAAAAAATTCAGATTATAAAGATATTCCAAAATTTTTTTATGAAGGTTCAGAAGATGGTCCTGAGATTACAGGACCATCTTCACTTGTTGATGCGCAATTAGAACAACAAATAAAATTTAATACAAAAATTTCAAAACCTAATTTTGAAGGAACACTTTATAGGCCATTATCTTATGTGTTATTATTTTTACAAACAAAATTTTTTGATATTTCTGCATATTATTATTTTATTTTTATAATTATTTTACATGCGCTTAATACCCTTTTATTATTTAAATTGTTTTTATATTTTTTTAATTTATATCTCGCTTTTTGGGGAAGTTTATTTTTTGCTTTTCATTCAAGTTTGGCTGGCTGGATTGGAATAGTGGGTTGTCAAAAATATCCATTAGGCCTAATTTTTTTATTATTATCTATTTATTTTTTAAAAAAATATTTAGATGCAAGTAAAATACAATATTATTTATTGTCTTGCTTTATAATTTTTATATCTTTATTTTTTATGGAACACCTAATTGTAATGCCAATTTGGGTGTTTTTTCTTATATTTTTTTATAAAAAAAATTTATTAAAAGCTTTGAAAATATCTTCAGGCTTTATTTTCAATAATATTTTTTATTTAAGTTTACGATTTTTTCTTTTTCCTAGCGCACATGTTGGATCAGGAAATTTAAAAAAAGCAGGATATTTGTTTTTTAGTAAACAATCAGAACGCTTTTTTGATTATTTAACTTATCTTGTAAATTTGATTAATTTAAACTGGCTATCTGGGGGGCATAGATTTTTAAAAGGTTTTTTAATTTTATTAATTTGTTTTTTATTAATTTTTCCATTTATATACAGAAAAAAAATTAAAGATTTAATTTTTCTTATTTTTAGTATTTTGTTATTTAGTTGGCCAGTTATTTGGTTAACTCATATGACTAGATATTTTTATATAGCTATACCATTTTTTATTTTACTTGTTCTTTTTAGTATTTCTTTTTATATGGAAAAATTTGCAAAATATAAAAAATATATTTTTATTTTTTTATATTTTGTTTTGATTTTTAATACTTGTTTTTTAATTAATACCCAAAAAAAGCAAGAAACTAAATTAAATATTATAGTGAGTGCTTTCAAAAACCTTGCAAATCAAAATATAACTGATAACAAACCAATTTGTTTTGTTGGTTTGCCGAATACTTATTTTGGGAGTTGCAATAGACAGGCCTTATATCTTTATAAAAAAAATTACTCTTACCCTGTTTATTATGATAGAAAAAATTTTATTTGCTTGAATCCAGAAACAAATAAAAAAATGATAAAAATTTTGCCTATAAAAAATGGTTTTAATTTAAAAATTTTAAATTCTGATAATTGGTTTTGTTGCGATAAGAACGGAGCTTCAAGTTTAGGCGAAGTACATATAAACAAATTAAATAAATTTAGTTTGCCGATTGATATAACTTATATTTTTGATTCAC
>JAIPGX010000080.1 GCA_021735465.1 Candidatus Babeliales bacterium
CAAGCACTTTATGTTCCTGATTTTTGCCTATTTCAAGTATAATTTGTGGTATTTTATACTTTTTAAGTAGAACGTTTTCTTTTAAATAGTTTTTAGCATTTTTTATGATTTCTTCAAATGCCAAAAACCCATTATTATTAGTTACAAGGGCAGATTTATCTTCCCAATCTTTTACTGTTGGGCTTAAATTTTGCCAATCTTGTTCATTTATATATGGCGGATTACTTACTATAATATCAAATTTTTCTAATTGTATATTTTTATAAAAATCAGATTCTATAAATTTTACATTTTTTATTTTATTGTGAACAATATTTTTATTGGCAAGTTCAATTGCTTTTGGATTTATATCGATTCCAAAAATTTGTGCATCAGGTAAATTTTTGCCTAATGCTAAAGCTATGCATCCAGATCCAGAACACAGGTCCAAAATTTTTAAATTTTGTTCACTTTTATCTAATTTTTTCAATTTTTCAATAAACCAAGATACCCATTCTTCGGTTTCTGGTCTAGGTATAAGTATTGGCTGTTCTACAATAATATCTAAATCACAAAACGGTACATGCCCCAAGATATATTGTAATGGCTTTTTTTCTTCAACTCTTTGTTTTAACCACAGTTTTAATTTTACCTCTTGTTCTTTGGTTAAATTTAAATCTTGATTCAATAATAGTTGCATTTCAGTTTTTTGTGTTAATTCTTCTAAAAGCCAAAGAGCTTCTTGTTCTGCATTTTCTATACTATGTTTTAATAAATAATTTTTTGTTTGATCTAAAATTTCATTAAATTTCATGATAAAATTTTTTATTTTTTAAAAACTCCATCTAATGTCAGCACCAAGACCGCCTCCGATCATATTTGTTTTAAAAGAATTTCGTGTACTAAATGGCAGATTATAAAAAATATTTATTCTTGGAGCAAATTTTGAATTTGGCATATGGACGCTAAAATCATAATCTATCATAAAATGTGCAGTATTCATTGACCACTGATAAAAATTTTTATCAGTATCTATTATGTTTTGATCAAAATAATCACCTACTTGAGATACTTTTTCTGCTTCTTGTCTGTTATAAGAATAACCAACTAAAGCAGAAAAGCCTTTGAATATATGATCTAGTTTTGCATCAATTCCAATATGCCATAATAAGCCAGCATCACTTTTTACGCGGCCTCTGGCTAATTTTATAGAACCTTGTTGTAACTCGTCAGTTTTTAATAATTTTGTTTTTCGATCAGTCATAAAAAAAGTACTGCTAGCATGAGCAGCCAAGTATAACCAATTTTGATATTCTAAATTTGCTTGACCTTGAAAAGTGACTCCCCAATGACCGTCATAACCTGTTGGAATAGAAAAAATAGAATTTGGATTTAAATTACTTCCTGCTGGAAACATTAAACCCATTTTTAATTCAAGTCCAATATCAATTTTAGGGTTGTCATTTGAGCATGGGTATCCCTGCCAACCAAGAAGAAGTGTAATATCACCAAAATTTGTTTTTTTTATAGTCTGATTATAATTTTGGATGCCATAACTATTTAAAATGGGACTTAGATTTTCTTTTAAACTTTCCCAAGTATTAGTTCTTGTTGCATCAAAAAAATCAGCTGTCGTATCTGTTTTATCTATATATTTAATTTGTTTTAAATTCACGTGTCTTACTGGTACTAATAATTGCACAAATAATCCTGAAATTATATTTTGTCTTAAGTCTAAATTAAGTTCGTTAATTTCAAATTTGCCATCAAAGGCTAATTCGCAAATTGTTTTTCTGGGATTTTGAGCAATATAATTTCTTGCATCTCTTAAAAAATATTTATATGGCAAAAGTTCTGGCGTTATTGTGGTTACATCACTCAGCCCTGAATCTAAATAAGCCATTTTTTGATTGCCAGCTCTATTCAAAAGTGTTGATGATTCCGATGTCCAATCAGAACATTTTTTTGAGTCTCCATATTCATAATTTACATCTATTTTTGTATACCAATCTTGTATGCTATAATGTTTTTTGCCATCAAATTTACAATCAGTAGGCCTACTATATAAATTTGGTGTTTTATAAAAATGTGCATTATCTATAGAAAAAATTTTTTTTGAACAAAGAAATAATAAAATTGAAAACAATAAGATTTTTTTTAGCTTTTTTAGATTATTACTCACTCTTTTCTCTTATATATTTTTATTTTAATATCTGTTAATAGTTTGTTTGTTATTTCCAGAAGTATATCTATATTATTTTTAACAATATTTAATTTTTTTACAGTTGAATCAAAATTATTTAAAATTTCAGTATCTTTTATTTCTAATTTTTTTTCAATCAAAGTATTTGTATCTTGCAGAAGAGTGTTTATTTCTGATTCTTGTTGATCTATATCTTTGGCAAATTTAATCAATGGTGATTTTTGATCGTTATATATCATTAAAATTTTGTCATATAAGATTTTTCTTGCATTTTCTTTGTTTTGTTTAAAAGAAATATCTAAATTTTCTATAAAATCTGTTTGTTTGCATATTAAGTTATTATTAGATAAAAATTTTGAACTTTTTTTTAAAAATTTTTCAAAAACTTCTTTATTAAGATCTAGGCCTATAACTGCTCCAGAGTCTACTATTTTTATGGCATTGAGTAATTTTTTTTTATCTTTATTTTTTCCAGTTATTTTATCTACTGTATCTTTTATATTCTTTTCAATTTTATTTTTAATTCTTTTTAAATTGAAGTTTATTAATTTTGGATAAAGATTATCTGAAAAAATAATTTGTGAAAAAATTAAGCATAAAAATAATTTTCTGAAATTATTAAATAAAAAATATTTCATAATTTAAAACTCCCCTTTAAAATTTATATTTAACTATTCTTCAAATAAATTTTTTACATATTCTTCAGCATCAAAATTTTTAATATCCTCTAATTGTTCACCATAAGTAATGTATAAAATTGGTAGCTGAAGTTTTTCTGTTATTGAAAATACTATACCTCCTTTTCCTGTTCCATCAAGTTTTGTTAAAACTAATCCATCTAGCTTGGTGGATTCGTTAAAAATTTCGGCTTGAGATAAAGAATTTTGTCCTAACATAGAATCTATAGTAAGCCATGTGTTGATTTGCTCATCTGGTAAGACTTTGCCAACGACATTTCTAATTTTTTCTAATTCTTTCATGAGATTTGCTTTAGTTTGTAATCTTCCTGCAGTATCTATTATTATGTGATCATAGTTTTCTTCTTTAAATTTTTTGCAGGCGTCAAAAATAACAGAAGCAGGGTCTTGATTTGTTTTGCCGATAAAAATATCAACGTTAATTTTTTTAGACCATTCTAAGAGCTGGTCTACTGCGGCAGCTCTAAAAGTGTCGCCTGCTACTAACAATATTTTTTTATCTTCATTTTTTAATTTATTTGCAAATTTGGCAACAAAAGTTGTTTTTCCACTGCCATTTATTCCTACTAAAAGCAAAAGCTTTGGGGTTTTTTGTGTATTTGTGTGTTGCTTCAAGTGTGCTAATAGCAATTTTTCTAATTCTGCTTTTGCTTGCTCAATATTTTCTATTTTTTTATTCTGAATACCTGTTTTTAATATTTCTAGTATTTTGTTTGTTGTTTTTATTCCAGTGTCTGCTGATATTAATAATACAGATAGTTCTTTTAAAAAACTTTCATCGAGTTTATCTCTAGAAAATATACTACAGGCTTTATTGGTAAAATTATCATAAACTTTTTTTATTTTATTTTTTAAAAAATTAAACATTACGAACTCCAAAAATTAATAAGTTATTAAATCAACAAAAATTAATATTAAAGATTTTGTATTCTTTTTAAGAATAATTTTAATCTGCGATAATCATTTCCTGTTAAAAGAGAAAATGTTTTGCAAAAATCGCTAATTTTGTCACTTTTTAATATATTTTTGTTTTTTAAATGGTTTAAAATTGCAATAAGTGTTTCATCTAGATTATCAATTTGATTTGAAAAGGAGAATAGCAAATACATAAAATCTGGATTTTTTAAAAAAGAAATTTCTGTTTGTGGATCAACTTTACTTATAAATGCGTGAATTTGACATGGTTTTGATGGTAAGGCATAAAAAAATTTATTTTCTTCTAAATATCCGGTTATTTGAACTTTAAATGTCGTTTTTAAAAATTCAAATATTTGAGGTTGTTCGTTTATTAATTCTTCTTCGGTTTTTTTATAGGCAAATGGATATCTCATGGGATCCATAGATCCAGTTTGAATTTGTGTCACAATTCCGAGTATTATTTGCTTTTTGTTTTCAACTTGGACTAGTGACCCAAATTCAGGAAAAAAATTCCATTCCCAAGATTGTGCTAAAAATCCAGAGATATTGCTATCTATTACTTCTGCAAAATATTTTTTTTCTGATTTAAAAGATGTTCTGCTGCTTTGTTGATTCATCTTTATCCCAAAGAATATTTTTAACAAATGTTTTTCTATGAATTATCGTTGATTCAAAACTTTTTATAGCATTGCAATGTTCATTGCTGGCATAACCCTTGTGTGATTTTAAACCAAAATTGGGAAAAATTTGATCTATTTTTTCCATTAAATTGTCTCGAGTGACTTTGGCTACAATAGAGGCGGCAGCAATAGATTGTGAAATTGTTTCACCATAGTTAAAATATAAAATTTCTAAATTTTCATGTTTGTAAAAATTATTAATTTTTAATGGCATAGCGTCTATTAGAATATATTTTATTTTTTTTACTGTTACATAATTGTGTGCAAAAATATTTGTCAAAGCTTGATTCATGGTTTTTAAAGTTGCTTGATAAATATTTAATTTATCTATTGTTTGATTACAAGATATTGCCGTTGAATAAAAACAATTTTTTATTATCCAATTATATGCAGTTTCGCGTTGTGCTTTGGTAAGTTTTTTGGAATCTTTTAGTAAATTATTTTGCGTATTTATTGGCAATATTACACAAGCGGTTAAAAGTGGACCAGCAAGGCATCCTCTACCCACTTCATCTATTCCGCAGCAGTATAATTTTTTTT
>JAIPGX010000002.1 GCA_021735465.1 Candidatus Babeliales bacterium
TAATAATCCATACTACGCCCTATGTGGCTACGTAGGGCAGGCCAAGAAACGGGGGTGTATGAAAATACGCCTCTTTTTTTGGAAAAATTAAATTTTCTAAACTTTTTTTACAAAATTTGAGAGAATCTTTTTTTCACCAACTTTAAAATTTATTGTTAAATAAAAATCTTTTTCATCTTTTTTTTCTACATTTTTAATTATACCGGTGCCAAATTTAGTGTGTTTAACAAGTTGATTTTTTTTCCAGATATTATTATTAAATGTAAGCTTATTAAAGCTTTTAAAATTGTTTGAATTGTTTTTTTGTGTTTTTAAAATTTTTTGAGCTGGTATAATTTTTTTTCCAAAATTCCCAAAAGTTAAAATATTAGAATTTGTATTTTTAATTCCAAGCCATTGGCAAAATTGATCTGTTGTTTTTAACTCAATATTTTCAGATATATCGATATTTTTTATCAAATTTTCGGGAATTTCAAGCAAAAATCTAGAAATAACTTGGTCATTTGATTGCCCGTAAGTGTTTCTGTAATTTGACCTAAATAAAGTAAGCCTTTCTTTTGCTCGTGTCATGCCAACATAAAAAAGTCTACGTTCTTCTTCAAGTTCTTTGTTTGTAGAAAGAGATCTAGAGCTTGGTAATACGCCTTCTTCTAATCCAGAAATTATTATATTTTCAAATTCTAAACCTTTTGCTGCATGAAGCGTCATGCATTGCACCTGATCAATATTTTTTTCTTTAGAATCCATTTTTTCTTGCATCAAAGCGACTTCGCTTAAAAAATTTTCTAAATTTTTTTCTGAAATTTTTTCTTTATTTTTTTCAAAATTATAAATAGATTGCACAAATTCTTTAACGTTTTCTATTTTATCTTGAGCCTCTTTTTGATCAAAAGCTTTTTGTAAATAATCTGTGTATTCTATTGAATCTATTATTGTTTCTAGGATATTGCTCGCTAAATCTTCTTTTTTTAAATTAGAGAATATATTTAAAAAATTTTGAACAGAATTATTTTTTGTTACAGATAAATTTGTATCAGAATTATTTAAAATTAATTCTAATATCTGTTTAAAATCTAGTAATGGGTTTTTTAGCCATAAGGAGTATAAATTTTTTTCAAATTTGGCGCCTAAACCTCTGGTTGGGCAGTTTATGATTCTGAATAAACTTGTTCTATCATAAGGGTTGATTATTAATCTTAAATAAGCCAATAAATCTTTAATTTCTTTTCTTTCATAAAATCTTATGCCACCAATAATTTTGTATGGAATAGAATATCTGAGTAGGGCTTCTTCTATGTTTCTTGATTGATAGTGTGTTCTATATAATATTGCTATGTTGTTTAAGCTTGTATTTTTTGATAAACATTTTATGAAATTAGCAATCCCGCTTGCTTCTTGTATTTCAGAATGGCAACTAACAGTTAAAATTCTATTTTTGGCTTTTTTTTCTGACCACAAATTTTTTGGTGTGCGTTCTTGATTATTTTTTATTACAGAATTTGCCGCATCCAATATAGGTTGGACTGTTCGGTAATTTTGCTCTATTTTAATTAAATTTGTCTGTGCAAAATCATGTTGAAAATTTAACATATTACTAGCCATAGCGCCGCGCCATGAATAAATAGATTGATCCTGATCGCCCACAACACAAATAGATTTCAAATTAAAATTTTTATTGTTATCCAACGCCATATATTTTAAAAGTTCATGTTGTACTAAATTTGTATCTTGATATTCATCAACAAGAATATGTTTTATTTTTTTCTGAAATTTTTTTCTGAATTCGTTATTTTCTCTAAAAAGCTTTAGAAGTTGCAAAAGTAGATCATCAAAGTCTAAGCAGTGGGAGCTATTTTTTTCTGTTTCGTAAGCAAGATAAATTTCTTTAAAATAATTATTCGTAAAAATTTGATCTAATTCTGAATCAAGTTTATTTTTTGAATTTGATATCTGATACAAAAGATTTGTTGGCGAAAATTGTTTTTCTAAACCACTATTTTTTAATATTTTTTTAATTAAAGCTTTTTGATCTTCGGCATCCATAATTGTAAATTGCTGATTATTTAATAAATGTAGATTTGCTTTTAATAGTAAAAGGGCATATGAATGAAAAGTACCTACAAACGGTAAATTATAAGACATGCCTAAAAATTGTGTTAATCTATTTTTCATTTCTCCGGCAGCTTTATTTGTGAAAGTCAAAGCTATTATAGATCCATGTGATTCATTTTCATTTATTATTAAATTTGCCATACGAGAAGTTATAACTCTGGTTTTTCCAGATCCTGCACCTGCAATAACAAGTATTGGTCCGGTTATTTTTGTAGATGCTTGTTTTTGTGGTTCGTTAAGTTCTTTATTTAAAAAATTATTAAAATTATTCACAAAATTTTCCTTTGGTAATAAGCTACTCAAAGATATTTTTTCAAAATATAAAAATACATGATTTTTATATTAAATTTAAGTAATAATTTAATTTTATTTTTTGAAATATATATATTTTTTTTTAATTCTTTTTAGGAAATAGGTGTTTATGAGTATTCAAGCAGACAAATGGATTTCTTTTATGGCAAAAAATTATAAAATGATTGAGCCTTTTGAAGATAAGCAGGTAAAAAATGTTGGTCCAGAAAATAAAAAAGTTGTAAGCTACGGACTTTCTAGCTATGGCTATGATTTACGTGTAGCTGATGAATTTAAAATTTTTACTAATGCATTAAATTCTATTGTTGATCCAAAAAATTTTGATGCAAAATCTTTTGTTGAAGTTAAAGATGATATTTGTATTGTGCCACCAAATTCTTTTGCTTTGGCAAGAAGTGTTGAATATTTTAAAATTCCTAAAGACGTTTTGACTATTTGTTTAGGTAAGTCTACATATGCTCGATGTGGTATAATTGTAAATGTAACGCCATTTGAGCCTGAATGGGAAGGTTACGTTACTTTGGAAATTTCAAATACAACACCGTTGCCTGCAAAAATATATGCAAATGAGGGATTGGCTCAAGTAATATTCTTTAAGGCACAAGAAAGTTGTAATGTGACTTATGCACAACGTGGTGGAAAATATATGAAGCAGCATGGCATAACTTTGCCAACGGTTTAAAAGAAAATTTTATAATTAATTTGGGGATTAAGATGGAAACTTTAAACGATCAAAGAAAAAGTAAATTTGATACTTTAGGTACTAATATAAAACATTATCCATATGGACAAAAAGATCCATATGCACTTGTCGAGCTTGTAGCATCTACAAAATTATGTAGTGATACTTACAATATCGATCAGATGCCAGTGCTATCTGCCCGCGTTTCTCATGCATCGAGCGGTAAAACGGGTCAAAAGCCAGATTCAGATTTATTTTTAATGAATTATTTAGCCGAAAATAAACACTTGAGTCCATTTGAACATCAAAGTGCAACTTTTAAAATAGTAACACCGTTATTTGTTGCAAGAGAATGGATGCGACATAGAACACAGTCTTATAATGAAGTTTCCATGAGATATTCATCTGATCCTGTTGGAAAGTTTTATTATCCTGAAAAGTGGCGCAAACAAGCTCTCAAGAATAAGCAATCAAGTGAAGGTTCAATTGAAGATCAAGCGGGTTGTACCCAAATTTTAAAAAATGCTTATGAAAATGCTTTAAGTTCTTACAAAGCTTTGCTTGAAAAAAATGTTTGTAGGGAACAGGCAAGATTAGTAGTTCCTGTTGGAAATTATACGGAATTTTATGCTACTGCAAATTTAAGAAATTGGGTTGCATTTTATAAATTAAGAATCGCTTCTGATGCACAATGGGAAATTAGACAATATGCAAGATGCATTGGCGATATTTTGCAAAAAATATGGCCCAATGCCTGGAGAGCATTGAGCCAGTAATTTTAAGCAACTTGCGACATATTTGTATCTCTTATAATATTTTCTATATTTTTGCCAGAGAGTGTTAAATTTTTTTTTAGCTTTCTGGCAATATTATTAAGTTTATCTTGATTTTGATAAATAATACTGCGTGTTTTATCTAGTTGTTTTTGTAAAAAATTATAACCACCATTTCCCTTTAAATCAAAGCAAATTTGTGTTGCTTTATCCAAATCATCGCGTACGCCATAACATGCTTTTTTAAAAGTTAACTCTTCGGCTACATATCCTGCAAGGTCTACCATTATCAGTTCATCTAATTTGTCTTCATGATAAGAAAAATTTACATAACCTGCTGCATCACCTTTTGGATTTATAGTTGCTTTTTTTATTTTAAATCCAACCAAATTTGCCATTAAAGCGTGTCCAGCTTCATGAAAAGCATTTCTTTCGTTTGTTTGATTAACTTGTTTTGAATAACAAAATAAGTTACTTTTTTGCCAAACATATCTAAATTCAGATTTTCCAAAAATTTGTGCAAAGCTTAAAAAAGCTAAAAATAATATCAATAACCCATTTTTTTTCATCGATAACCTCTATTTTTTTATAAATTATTTAAATTTTAATTTATAAATCAAATATATATTATAAATACAAATAGTCAATAAAGTATTATATTTCTAATAATTCTAAGCTTTTGTTTAAAAGATCTTTAAAAGAATTTGGTATCTGATTTAATTGTGATTTGTCACAAACAAGTTGTTTTAAGATATTGTTAGTAGTTTTGTTTTGGATACAAGTGAATACTTTTCCTGATTTTAGTTTATTAAATAATTGAATTTCTGAAGTATTTAGTTTTTGAAAATACATATTTTCTATGTTCATTGCTTCTTTTTTTGCTAAATTAAGATAAAAATCTAGTTTTTTATTAGATTCTAAATCCATTTTATTTATTATTAATTTTTGATTTTCCAAATTTTTAATTAAATAATCGCTGCTAATTGTAACAATTAAAGGTGCTATTACTTTTTTATTACTTTCTTTTTGAAGACAAATTAATTCTTTAATTAGGTCGGAAGATTTTAAGTCATATAAAGAACTAATTTTGCCTGCAAACTGCAGATTTGCTTTTAAATCAGATAAAGAACTTTTTGAGCTAGATTGTTTTATTATTTCTTCAAATAGTTTAGGTGTATTTTGCTTAAGAGCAATTAAAATATTATTTGTATCTTGTCCTAATTTTTCTATATTTTCAGGTGTTGTCATAGAATAAGTATGTGAAAAATTAACAAAAAACATTAAAAAAAGTATAAAAGTTTTATTTTTTAATATAAATCTGAGCATTTTGCCCCCTTATTTTCTAAAAAAATAATTAGCTAAATAAAACAATACATATAAAACGTTTTATAAGCCTATAAAAGATGCTTGATTTAAGCAAAAGCCCCAGATTACTTTTTATTTGTAATTTTTTTAATAAAAAATCCGGCATTTTTTATTAAAAATGCCGGATTAAGATTTTAAACCAAAAATTCTTTAAGAATATTTGGGTCAAAATAAAGATTTAATATTTCTGTGAAATCAGATTTAATCTGATTTAAGCCGTTTTGTGAATCAGATTCAAATCTTAAACAGATAACTGGTTGTGTGTTAGATGCTCGAACTAAACCCCAGCCATATGGCATTTGAGCTCTAATGCCATCGATTGTGATTAAGTTAGAATCTTTTTTGTTTTCAAAAGAATTTTTAATATGATCTACAATTTTTGTTTTTGCTTCTTCTTGGCATGGAATTCGTATTTCTGAGGATCTGAATTTTTCAGGAAAAATTGAAATAAGTTCAGACAGATCTTGTTGTGTTTCATGTAAAATTTCTATTAATCTTAAAGAGGCATAAATGCCATCGTCGTATCCAAAGTATCTGTCATTAAAGAAAAAGTGGCAACTTAACTCTCCGGCTAATTTGGCGCTATTTTTTTTCATGTGTTCTTTTACCCATGCATGTCCGGAAGGGCAAATGCATGCCTTAGCTCCCCAAGAATTTAATAGATCAATTAGACTAGATGATGCTTTTATATCAAAAACTATGGCAGCATTAGGATGTTCTTTTAAAATTTTTTGCGAGAATAATGCTAATAATTGATCTCCTGGAACCAGGTAACCCGTTTTTGTCATGGGGCTCATTCTATCGCAATCGCCATCCAAGCCAATACCTATTTGAATGTCACTATTATCTTTAAGTTCTTGATCTAAAAATTGCATATTTTTATAAACTGTGGGATCTGCCTCATGATTTGGAAAATTTCCATCTACTTCTTGAAATAGAAGTTTTACATTTTGCCATTGCATTTTTTTTACAAGTTCTGGAAAAATTGTGCCGGCTGTGCCGTTTCCACAGTCTATAATTGTATTTATTTCTAGATTTTTTAGATGTTTAAAATTTTTACACAAATATTCTATATATTCAGGGATTATATTGTAATTTTTTATTATGCCAATTTTACCTGATTTATTTTGATAAAAATCATTGGTCTCATAAATTTTTCTTATTTCTTGAATTTGTTTTCCCCAAACTGATCTTTGATCAAGACATATTTTTATACCATTATATTCTTTGGGGTTATGAGAAGCTGTGATAATTAGCCCAGATGTAATTTGAGTATTAAATAAAGAAAAATATAAAACAGGAGTGGGGGCCACGCCTATATCAGTTACATTTATACCTAAATCTGTTATGGCTTTAATAATTTGATTTCTCATAGGCTCAGAATGTGAGCGACCGTCTCTTGCAACAATGATATCAGATATTTCAGGTTTTTGTTTTTTAAAGTAAGTGATTATGGCTTTTGCAAGATTATAAACTTCATTTATTTCAAATTCTTTTCCAAAAATTCCTCGGATATCATATTCTCTGAAAATACAGGATTTCATTTGATTATTTCTCCTTTTCTTTACATTTTTTTAATAATTTGCAAACTATAGTTCTGTTTTGTTTGGGTATATTACAAAAAAGAGGTTTTTTTATGAATAAATCTTTTTTTAAAAAAAGATTGATTGGCATAATATTTTGTTTTTTATTTCTTAATACCATTAAAGTTTTTAGTTATACAAAACAATTATTTCCGGATGTTAACATTTTTTTTAAAAGCGCAAACAATTTATTATTATGTTCTGAACTTTATCAAGAATTTAATTCTTATCAAGATTTAATTTTATTTTTAAACAAAGTATCGTCACATAAATTTGCGGCTCAAAAAATCCAAACTTCTGACTTAATAATAATTTTTAAAAAAATTGATGATCTAGAAAATGTTTTTTTTAACGAAGAAAAAATGAAATATAATGAGGATGACAAAATTCTTATAGGATCTGTTTTGGAGAATATAAGAAGAGGTATTTTGTGTGAATTTACAATGAATCATTTGGTTGTTTTTAGAAAGTCTTTATTTTGCTTTTTAGAAGAGCTTATTGTTTTGTTTGATTTTTGGACAAAAGAAATGAATAAAGACTCTTTTATTGAAAATTTTAAATCTCTTTTAGAGGGTGATGCTAATAAGACTAAATTGCGAAATATTATAGACGAATTAGATATATTTAAAAATAGAGTTGCTTGTTATCTTGGAAAAATTGACGAAATTTTACTTAATTTTGAAAGAATTGCTTTTAAGTCCAATGAACAATTGCTTAAATGTAAAATTTATGATGATTTAAGTTCTTGTATAACTGAAGGTGTTTTTTGTATTAATAGTTTTTTTACAAAAAAAATTGATCCTGATAAAATTGAATACGAAGAAAACTTGATTGAATTTAATAAAGAATCAGTTTCTTCTATTTGTTTAAATATTTGGACTAACCATTTGAACGTTAAATTGATGGATGAAAATTTTTTTTCACAAATATATGATTATAAAATCCCTGGGTTTCTTTATAGGCATTGGTTGGGTTTGAGTATTACAGGTTCTGTTAGTTGTATTACAGCAACAATTATATTACTTAATTGGAATAGATTTTCTCAGATAGCTGAAGATAGGTACGAAAAATTTCAAAATGGTTTAAGTGCATATCTTAAAAAGTCACGAGAATGGCTTGTTGATAATTTCTTGCCAGAATTAATGAGAGATAATGAAGAGCATCATAAAAAAACTAAGAATCAGTTGTTTGATAAACTTAAAAAACATAGAAAAAAAATGAAAGGGGCTGTCGATAGAGTGAAAATTGCAGGAGAAAAGCTTGGTGAAGATTTTAAAAATGTTTCCGAAAAAATACAGGAAAATAAATTAAAAGCAGAAGCGAAAAAGTCTTGGTATAATCCAGGGCGATATATATTTTCTAAGACTCGAGCGAAAATAAGCAAATCTGTTGGGCTTGGGGAAGAAGATGGTGTTATTGATGCTCTTAAGCCGGTTATTGAAGATATGGGTCAAACTATCAAAAATTCAACTTCTATTGCTGATGAGGCTGGCGGGCTTATTAGAACATATGAGGCCATAATTCATAAATATCTAGGAAATATTGCAAATTGGTTTTTAGTTGGGGTGCCGTCTGCCGCAGCAGTGGTAACTTCTGTTATTATTGTTAAGAAAATCATAAATTCTAAAAAAAAGAAAAGATATGATAAAGTTAGCAACTCTGTTAGTGAAATTTTTAGAATATTAAATTATTATGATTCACCGGCCATTGATTCATATCAGGCGGATTTAAGTTATAAAGAACAAGGACTTATGGGTTTTTATATTGATAGATTACAAAGTGCAAGAGATGGTGTTAGCCTTGAGGATAAGAATAAACTTTCAAAATTAATAAATGATTTACGAAGCCCAAATTTATCCGTTTATCAGAAATTAAATTTTATTAAATTAGAATGGGGTAAAAATTTATTTGGTGAAGTAGTTTAAAATTTATATACTTAAACTTATTTAAATTTGTGTGAATCAATTTTTTGAAATTTTACTGAAGTTTTATTTGTTGGAGTTTTAAATGATAGATCTAAATCTTTTGAGACAAGATACTCAAAAAATAAAAGAACTTATTTTAAAAAAAGATCCTGAATTTGATGTAGATAAGTTAATAAACCTTGATAAACAAACAAGAGAATCTTTAATAGAACTGGAAAATTTACGTAAAAAGAAAAATGATCTTGCATCACAAGGTTCTAAGGGAATAACAGAAGAGGTTAGAAAAGAATCAATTGAAATTGGTAAAAAAATTAAAAATTTAGAAGAAAGTTATCAAAAAACTCAAGAAGAGTTTAAAAGATTACTTTTGTCTTGTCCTAATCTTTTGGATGCAAGTGTTCAACCAGGGAACAAAGAGTCTAATAAACCTGTTAAAATTATTGGAAGCAAGCCAGAGTTTAAATTCAATCCAAAAAATCATGTTGAACTTAATGAAAAAGCAGATTGGTTTGATTTGCAAGCAGCAGCTAATATGTCTGGTTCTCATTTTGTTTTTTACAAAACAATGGGAGCAAAAGTTATATATGCATTAACGCAATTAATGCTAAAAAATAATGTTAAATATGGTTTTACTCCTGTTATTCCGCCATATTTAATAAAAGAAGAGGGTTTATATAATGCTGGTAATCTGCCCAAATTTGAAGGTGATTTTTATAAGGCTCAAGATGATTTATGTTTGATTCCTACTGCAGAAGTTAGTTTGACAAATTTATATACCAACACTATTTTGTCTGCCGATCAGTTGCCACTAAGATATACGGCCTGGACCAGTTGTTTTAGAAGGGAAGCAGGTGGTTATGGAGCAAGCGATAGGGGTTTGATTAGAATTCATCAATTTGAAAAAGTAGAAAATTATGTTATTTGTGAACCTGAAAATTCTTTTGAAGAATTAGAAAAAATGATAGCTTGTGCTCAAGAAATTTTAAACATGCTTGGGCTGCATTATAGAGTAAGCTTGTTGGCCGCGCAAGATTGTTCTTTTGCTTCTGCTAAAACATTTGATATAGAAGCTTGGTTGCCAGGACAAGGGCAATATTATGAAGTATCTTCTTGCAGTAATTGTACAGATTTTCAGGCTAGACGTGCACAAATTAGATATAAAAAAACAATAGATTCCAAGCCAGCTTTAGTTCATACATTAAATGCTTCTTCTTTGGCTTTGCCTCGATTGATGGTTGCATTAATGGAAACTTATCAACAAGAAGATGGAAGTATTAAATTGCCTAAAATTTTGCAAGATAAAATTGATAATCTTTGGTAATAGAAGATTGGTAATAAAAAAATTATTAAATTAAATAAATTAACGAGTAGTAAAATGAGTAATTTAAATACTCAAGAAATACAAGAAAAAGTAGAAAAAATAAAAATATTTACAAAGCGATTAATGCGGAGTTATTTAATTGGAGATTATCTTTCTGCTTTTAAAGGTTCTGGTTTAGAATTTGAGCAAATAAGAGAATATCAATTGGGTGATGATGTCAGATTTATTGATTGGAACGCATCAGCCAAAGCTAATAAAATTATGATAAAACAGTTTGTAGAAGAACGTGAGAGGGTTGTGATTTTATTAATTGATGTTTCCAGATCTTCTAATTTTTCATCAAAAAAAGAATTAAGAAAAGATATGATAGCCAAAGTTGCAGCAACTTTGGCTTTTATTGCAAGTAATAACAAAGACAGGGTAGGCGTTCTGTTTTTTTCTGATAAAATAGAAAAATGGATCGCACCTAGCAGAAGCAAAATGCATATTGCGAATATTATTGAATCAATATTTTCTATAGAGCCTAAATATAGCAAAACAAATATAAATAAAGCTTTAAATTTTTTAATTGGACTGAAAAAAAATAATGCGATCGTCTTTGTTTTATCTGATTGGATTGATGATATTGATAATTTTTCTAATATTTTAAAAATAGCCAGTTGTAAGTATGATTTTATTGGCATTAGATTTGTAGATAATTGTGAAACTAATTTGCCCGATGTTGGTTTTTTACATGTACAGGATTTAGAATCGGGAGAGTTTTTTGAGATTGATACGCGAAGAAAAAATAATATTGTTAATACAAATTTGCAAGCACGCTTGATAAAACAAAAAAAAGTATTTGCAAAATATAGAATAGATCTTTTAGACTTAACGGTTGGTCAGGCTTTTGTTAATCCATTGATTAATTTTTTTAAACAAAGAATTAGACGACAAATTTAAAATATTAAAAAAATATGAAAGAAGAAGCTATAACTTTTTATGAAAATTATGGATATTATTATAAGCCTTTTTGGCAAAGTGCTTATTTTAAATTCAGTATTATTTTTTTGATTTTTATTTTTTTATTAATATTAATTTTGTATTTATTTTTTAAAAATAAAAAAAAGCAGATTTTGCCATGGCAATGGGCTTTACAAGAATTAGAAAAATTTGATTTCTCTAAATTTAATTCTAAAAAAGATTATAAAAAATTTTATTTTGATCTAACTTGTATTTTAAAAGCATATTTAGAAAAAAGATTTGATTGGTCAACAAAAGATAAAACCGATGATGAATTGACAGTATTTTTAAAAGAAAAAAAATTCGATGAAACTTTATTATCTGGAATTGAAAAATTATTACAAGGTGCTTTGACAATAAAATTTGCAGGCCAAGATATCTTAAAGTTTCAAGCAGAAAAAGATCTAAAATTTGCATTCGATCTTATTAAAAGTACAATACCTATAGATCAAATAAATCAAAAAACAAAATAATTTGGGGGGATAAGATACAAGTAATTATGAATAATATTTCAAATAAATGTACGTACGAAAAATGGGATAATTGCCCTGAATATTTTTATATACATTGGCCATTTTGTAGTAATAGATGCCACTATTGTGATTTTGTTGCATTAGAAAAACATGATGAATTTGTTGAAAAGTATCACGAAAGTTTATGTTGGCAAATAAAACATTTTGCAAAAAATTTTTATAAACCAGAAATAAAAACGATTTTTATTGGCGGTGGTACTCCCAGCCTTTATCCATTAAATTTGTTTCAAAATTTTATTAATTTGCTTGATGATAATTTTTGTTTAAAAAATTTAAAAGAATTTACAATAGAAGCAAATCCTGAAGATATAACCAAAGAGCATTTAGAAAATTGGAAAGATTTATTTGTTAACAGATTAAGTTTGGGTGTACAAGTTTTAGATCAAGATATATTAGCGAATTTAAACCGTAAGCAAGATATAGAAAAGATTCATAAAGTTATGGAAATGGCTCCAAATTATTTTGATAATATTTCTGTTGACTTAATATTGGGTTTGCCAGGAGTTGATGATAAAATTTGGCTTGAAACTTTACAAACTGTTTGCAAGTGGCCTATAAAGCACATATCAATATATTTATTGACTGTTTATAACAATACAAAACTGTATTTTAGAATCAAAGAAAAAAAAATAAAAATTCTAAAAGATGATAAAATTGTTGATTTATATGAAAAAACAGTTGATTATTTAAGATCTAACAATTTTGAACAATATGAAATTTCAAATTTTGCCAAAAAAGGTTTTGAATCTATGCACAATATAGCATATTGGGATAGAAAAACTTATAAAGGTTTTGGCTTGGGAGCATGTTCATTTGATGGCAAAAATAGATTGCAGAATGAAAATAATTTGAATAAATATTTAAAAAATAGTAACAGAGAGAAGTTTGAAGTTGAATTTATTCAAGAAAGTTTAACAAATGATCAAATTTTTTTAGAAAAATTAATGCTTGGACTTAGGCAAAATAAAGGGGTGGACTTGCCAAGTATGTTATACTTTTTAGATGAGCATAAAAAAGATAAATTTTTGAATAAAATAAAAACTTTAAAATCTGATGGTTTAATAAAAATTTCGGGGGATACAATTTGTTTAACTTTAAAGGGTATGATGCTTGAAAATGAGCTAATTTTGGGTTTGATCTGATTTTTCAAAAAAAGTTATGTGAAACATAAAAGTCGAAAAATGTATTGGTTTTTGTAAATTTTTTAAAAATAAAGAGGTTTTATGGCAAAGCATGTAGGCGTTAAATTACCAGATGATTTATTGGCTCTTTTAAAAAGAAAAAAGGCTATTGCTGTTTTGGCTACTTTTTCTGAAAAAGGTATTCCTAATACTACTCCTATACAAAGTATTTATCCAAAAGGGCAAGAGGGTTTGTTGCTTACTATCCATAAAGAACATACTGGGTATCAAAATATGGTTTGGCAAAAAAAAGTTATGATTTGCTTTTTGGGTGAAGGCAATGTTGCATATAGTGTTTTTGGACGTGCCGGTGTCGTAAGAGCCCCATCCATGGTTCATCCATTAATGAATGTTGTCAGGATAGATATTATAGATATAAAATCTGATAGATCTATTTTGGTCAGAGTAGATCAAGGTGTTTTATGGAGTCATACTTCAGTTGAAGCAGAAGAATTAACTAACAGCCTTTTTGGAGAACTCGAGGAATTATCAAAAACTTTATAATTTTTTTTGATTTAGGATTTGCGAATGAAAAAAAGGCCTTTATTCTGGGGGGTATTTTTTTTAGGGGAATTTTTTTTTACCCTAAATTGTCAAATGCCCGGCGGGTCAAGGATGGAAAGACCTGCTGGTGCAGATAATGTTCAACTTTCAACAAATCAAGTTGGCCAACGAGGCAATTGGCTAAAGAAACGCACTTGGCTAAGAGAGTCTCTAGAATTAAATAATAAAATACAAGACTCTGTTGAGCAAGTACAGAATAGTAAGAACATTTATAAAGAAAAATATGCACAAATCTCAGATGAATTGGATCAATTTTATAAAAAAGAAGGTTTATTACAGGGCAAAATAGACGAAGTATTTGATGGATTACGTAGATTTGTTGCTAAAAAAAGAAAAAAAGAAAGAGAAAAATTAATATCTGAAGATAAAGGTGGTATTTCCAGCGATCAGGAAATAAAATTAGATCTTATGGAAGAGGAAATAAAATCTCAAGAAATAGATATTGAACAGTTATCTCTTGATATGAAAGCTATTCAAGAACTAGATAAGTCTATAAATGAACGTCTTAAAAAACTCGATGAACAAGTAAAAAAAATTATGGATCAGGCTGAAGCTGCTAGTAAAATAAGTGAAGAAATATGGTTTGTGATTGATGATAAAAAAGCTCGCGCCATGTATTATGAATTAAAGGGTACGATTTTACCTAAAATTACGTCGATTCAAGATTATATAAAAGGGCCATTATTGAGTAATTTTGAATCGGTTTTGCAAACTGCTCGAGATAAAATTGCACAGATTAAGGCATCTATTTTGGCTTTAGAAAAAAAAGGTTTAATTATTAGAAACCGTGTAGAACGAGTAGAAAAAATTAAATTAGAAGAATTAGAAAAATATAAAAAAGAAAAAGAGGCCGCAGAAAAGAAAATAGAAGAAAAGCCAAAAATTGTAGAAAAGAAGAAAATTCCAGTTGGTTGGCCAGAAAAAATCTACATTTTTTTTGTTGATATTATTGCAAAAATTGTTTTATTTTTTAAAAAATTATTTGGTTATGCAAAATAATTTTTGATTTTGCGTATTATACTTAATTAAAATTATTAGGAATTTTATAATAATTTTAATTAAATAGTTGAGGGAGTGGTTTATGAAGAAGAATTTTATATTGTTTGTTTCTTTTCAAATTATTCTAAATTTTAATTACTTATTGAGTATGCCTATGCCGGCGCCCGCAGGTGGGATGCCTTCAGCAACGCCTAGTCCGGCTCAACCAGAAACTCCAGCTCCAACAACACCAGAGCAACAGCCTGCACCAACATCTAGCCCGGCTCCAACAGAATCTCCAACACCCCCGCCGTCGGGAATGCCTACATCCGCCGACGCTAAAGCTCCTGAGGACAAGCCAGCTGCACCGGCTCAAGCAACACCCACAACAACCCAACCGACACAACCAGCGCCGTCGCCGGCTGCAACGACACAGCCAACACCAACACCTGCTCCAACTCCACAAAAGCCTTTGGGCTGGCAAGATACTGGCATTAAACCTGATGAAAAAGTAGCAACTGGCTTTGTTTTATCTGACCAAACAAAAAAAGAGCGTGAACAAACAAAAAAACAATTAAAAGATATGAGTCAAAATCTTGACCAGATAAAAAATAAAAAAGAAGAATTCTATAATAAATTTAGCGATATTGATGCAAAATTAGATAAGATTTTTTTGCAAACAAATATTTTTGTTGGCAAGCAACTACAAAAAGTTGAAGAAAAAGAGAAAGCGCATCAGCTTGAAATTTATAAAAAAGATTTAAATAATCTTAAAGAAAAAGCAGGATCAATAGATAAATCAAAAACTGAACTTTTAGAAAATTTGAAAAAAATTGATGATAACGTAGATAAAGCAATAGATTCTTTTTTTGATGCTAAAAAATCAAATATGCAAATTTTGATTGCTCCAAATCAATCACAGGCCGAGCAAGAACTTAAAAATGTAAAAGATAAGTTGAGCGAAATTGAAAAAATAAAAACAGATATAGATTCAAATTTAAATCCAAAAGTAGAAAAAGCTATCAGTGATATTCAAAAAATTATGCAAGAAGTAGAACAGAGTTTAAAAAAAGTAGAAGAAGAGGGCAAAAAATTAGGGTTGCCTGTGCCTGTTATGCCTGAAGAAATAACAAAACCAGAACCCAAAAAAAAAGTTGAAAAAGCAAAACAATTAAAAGAAGAGGCGGGCACGCTTTATAGTTTTAGTGTTGGTGCTGTAGCGTCTGCGACTATTTTTGTCAAAAAAGTTGGAAGTTGGCTTTTAAAAGCTTCTGGCAATTTTATACAAGCTGTTAGAGAAAAAATGGGTAAAGTCGAAAACACGCAAACTAAAGAAACTACTGGGAGTAAAGAAAAAAAAGATGAAGCTGTATCGAAAACAGAAAAAGAAAAAACTGCTCAACCGGTAATGTAATATAAAAACTTAATATGAATCAAAATTTGAACAAAATAAATTTGTAAAAATATTGTCTATTTATTTTGAGTTTTGGGCCGGCAATGCCGGCCTGATTTTTTTAAAATTATTTGTAATCTAGCATACGTCCGTCGTTGCTGAAGTTATGCCGCGGCATAGGTTGCGATGGACAAGCCTATCAACTTTTTACTGTCAGTATTTTTGATAAGCTGGAAATAAAAAAGCTTCATATAAATCAAGCAATTTTCATGTTATAATAAAAGAAATGTAAATTTAAATTGAATGTCAAAAAAACTGGAGTTAGAAATGAAAAAAGTATTAAAAAAATTGCCAGTAGGTATAAGTGATTTTAAAAAAATTATAGAAAATAATTACTATTTTGTAGACAAATCTCTTTTTATAAAAGACATTATAGATTCTGGTGCCCAAGTTCTTCTTTTGCCTCGACCTAGAAGATTTGGTAAAACTCTTAATCTTTCCATGTTAAAATATTTTTTTGAAAAAGCCCAAAAATCTAATAAACACTTATTCAAAGATCTTGAGATAGAAAAGTGTAACGAGCATATAAGTTATAACGAACAATATCCTGTAATATTTTTAACTTTTAAAGATATTACAGAGTTAGATTGGCAAGAATCTTTTAATAAAATAAAAGATCTTATTGGGCAAGAATTTAAAAGACATAAATATTTACTAGATAGTAACTTTTTAGATAATAACGAAAAAGAAATATTTAAAAATATTATTGCTAGAAAAGCTGAACAATTTGATTATGAAAATAGTTTAAAAAATTTGACAGAATATTTAAATAAATTTTATAACAAAAAGCCAATATTACTTATTGATGAATATGATTCACCAATAAATGCCGGTTTTATAAACAATTATTATATTCAAATTATAAGTTTTATGCGTGGTTTTTTATGTGGTGGGCTAAAAGATAATTCTAATTTGGAAAAAGCGGTTATTACTGGAATTTTAAGAGTTGCAAGAGAATCCATTTTTAGTGGCCTTAATAATTTAGAAATTTTCTCTATTTTAGATGAAAAATTTTCTGAATATTTTGGTTTCTTACAAAAAGATATTGAAGAGTTACTTAAATATTACAATTTTAAAGGTGATATAGGAGAAGTTCAATATTGGTATGATGGCTATAATTTTGGAAATAAAAAAATCTATAATCCATGGTCCATTCTTAGTTTTGTTAGTAAAGATTTTAAATTTTCACTTTATTGGGTTAATACCAGTGATAATCAACTTATTAAAGATTTAATTTCTAAAGGTAACTATAAGTTAAAAAAAGATTTGGTTGATATTATTGATAACAAAGATAATAGTCATGTAATTAATGAAAATATTGTTTTTGCAGATTTAGAAAGTTTAAGCGAAAGTGCTTTTAATCTCTTGCTTTTTAGCGGTTATTTAACTATTTCTGATTATGCATATAATAAAGATAAAAAATCTTTTTGTGGCAAACTTTTTATTCCCAATGAAGAAATTGCCGGTCTTTATAATAATATAATTATGTATTGGTTTAAAAAGACTATTGATACCGATGATTACAATTCTATGCTTGAAAAACTTATTTCAGGAGATATTGAAGAGTTTGCGAGATACTTTACAAATTTTGTTATTTCAAGTTTTAGTAGTTTCGATTTACCTGAAAATGAATCTGAAAAAATTTATCATGCCTTTGTTTTAGGCATGCTTGTTTCTTTAGGTAAAAATTACATAGTTAAATCTAATCGTGAAAGCGGCTTCGGGCGTTATGATGTTATGCTTATGCCAAAAGATAAAAATAAGCTTGGTGTAATTATAGAATTTAAAAAAGCTTATCCTGAAGAAACAATTGATCATGCAGTTAAAGCTGCAATAAAACAAATTGAAGAGAAAAATTATACTCAAGAATTAAAAGATTTTGGTATTAAAAATATTTTAAGTTTAGGGATAGCATTCAAAGGCAAGAACGTCAAAATTTTAAAAAAATAATTTTTTATAAAATTAATACTTAATTATATCAAAAATTATAAGTTTCCCTAAATTTTGGCCAAATTTTTATATTCAAAAGTTTGCAAAGATTTTCAGAATTTGATAAATTCTGCATATCTTTATTGATATGTTTATTAATTTAGAGAATCAAAATTTAATGCCGAGGTGGCGAAATTGGTAGACGCACTGCTTTAAGGGGGCAGCGAGAGAAATCTCATAGGGGTTCGAGTCTCCTCCTCGGCACCATTTTTTTGGAATGTTTTTATGATAAATTTATTAATTCTTAATACTTTAGGAGAGTTTTATGACCGGTAAGTTAGCAAAAATCTTTATTTCAAAATTCATGTTTTTTATAGCAATTTTGGTTGTTGGCCTTTATTTTCTTTTTTCTATTGATTTAAAAAGGCCGGCAAGAATAGAAGAAGAAAAAGGCATAAAACTTTCTTTTTTTCAAAAAGTTTGGGAATCGGTCAGAATGCCACGACTTAAGTTAGGTATAGATCTTCAAGGTGGAACATATCTTGTTTTGGGTGTTGATATTGATAAGGCAATTGAAAATAAATTGTTAGCAGAAAGTAAATATTTAGATCAAATATTTAAAAAAAGTTCTTTAGCTGTTTTGCCTTCAAAAAAGGATATAAAAAATAAAGTTTTAAATTTGCATTTTAGCGATGAAGAATCTGCTAAAGTTTGTTATAATTTGCTTCGCAAAGAATCACAAAATTTAAAATTTGTCTTAAAAGATAATATTGTTACTGCCGTTTTACCTCCTTCAGAAGAACAAAGAATTAGAGTAAACTCTGTCGATCAAGCTGTAAGTATTCTGGGTAATAGGCTTAGCGGCTTTGGTGTTGAAGGTATTTCTGTTCAACAGCATGGAGATAAACAAGTTGTAGTTCAAATGCCCGGTGTAGCAGATCCTGAAAGAGTTAAAGATGTTATTACAAAAACTGCTCGTTTGGACTTTAGTTTAGTAGAAAAAACAGCCTCATCAAAAGAGTCTTTGTTGGCAGATTTTGATTATGATCTTCCTAGTGATAAAAAAATTCTACCAGGAAGAAAAACAAAATTAGCAGATGAAGAATCTGGAGAGTGGTACCTTGTTTCTGCATATCCAGATATGAGTGGTGATCATATAGTAGATGCGCGAGTTGGATTTGGTGAATTTAATAAAGTTCAGGTTAATTTCCAGCTTGATAGTTCTGGAGCCAGAGACTTTAAAGAATTAACAGGAAATAATATTGGCAAAAGACTTGCCATAATAATTGATGATGTTGTTTATTCAGCTCCTAATATTCAATCCGCAATTGGTTCAACTGGATCCATATCAGGAATAGCTTCACCAGAAGAGGCTAAAGATTTGGCTTTAGTATTAAGATCAGGAGCCTTATCTGCTCCAATTACATTAGAACAAGAGACCAGAGTTGGCGCCTCGCTTGGTCAAGATGCTATTAATAAGGGCCTGTTATCTTGCATCATAGCGCTTATTCTGTTATTTATTTTTAGCATTTTTTACTATAAAATTCCGGGTTTATTGGCTTTTTTAGTTCTTGTTTACAACTTATTTATAATTTTGCTTTTCTTGTCCTATTTTGAATCTGCTTTAAATTTAGCCGGTATTGCTTCTATGGTTTTGACTATTGGTATGGCAATAGATGGATCTATATTAATTTATGAAAAAATAAAAGAAGAGCTAGCAGCTGGTTCCACATTTAGAAAATCAGTAAATGATGGTTTTAAAGATGCATTGGTAGTAATTTTAGATTCTAATATTACTACATTTTTAACAGGCTTTATTCTATTTAAATTTGGTGGACCTGTAATTAGAGGCTTTGCTGTTGTTTTAATGATTGGTATAATAGCGGCAGTTGCTTTTGGAGTATTTTTCTTAAAAGCAATTTTTGACTTTATTCTAGATAATACTAAAATAAAAGAACTAAAATTTTAAATTTAGCTAAAATTTTGGCGGCGTAGCTCAGCTGGTTAGAGCGATGGAATCATAATCCATAGGTCCGGGGTTCGAGTCCCTGCGCCGCTACCAAAGTTTATAAGGCGTAGTAATCTTTACTACGCCTTACTTCTTTTTCCACGGATAATAAACCCGTGTTTACGATCTTTACACCACGCCTATTCGGCGGGTTTATTTGATTTTTTAATTTTCTGATTTAATTACTCATAGTAAATATTTTATATTTGAAATAAAAGCATAAAAAAATATGCCCACCGTTTGTTTTTAATATTTATAGTGTTTATATTATTAATATAAAATAATTTTAACTTGTAATTTTATTATAAATTTTTGAATATGGAGGTTTTCGATGTTATCAAAAAAATTATTTTTTTTTAAATTTAGTTTCATTATATTTTTAGGTGTTTTTTCTTTTGTATTTATTAATGCTATGCAGGATGAGCCATCATCGCCAGTTAGGCAAAGTAGTTTTTTTACTCCTGAAAATTCACCAGAAAAGAAACTTGTAACACCATCAAGAACTGGATTTTTGCATAAAAATCATAGTCCTGGGACTCCTGATACCCCAGAGGCTTTGAATGTTAAATTTAATGTTTTGGGGACAAATTTCGCAAAAGTTTCTAATAATAGTGTAAGATCGAGCTTAATTAAAGTTTTGAAATTTGAAAAAAGTGGTTCTTCTAATGATCAAGATGGAGAAAAAAAGCAAAGAGATGTTCGTAGGGCTATTGAATTATTGGGAGATTATTTGGTAAAGCAACCATTGTTAATGCAAGAAGTTGAAAATTTTTATATTAGTGATAATCCTGAAAATTTTAAAGTTAATCCAGCAATATTGCGAACCGAGGTTGGTCCTATTGTCTATGTACAAAAACCTTTAGACGAGATTTTCAATAATACGGATTCTAGTTCTTTTTTGCCTGAAATTAAAGAATGTGTTAAATGTGCTTTAAGAGATAAAAAAAAATCGTTTATTAGAAATATTTATGAACGTGTAGATAGTTTTGAAAATAGTGAGCTAAAAAAGCAATTAAAAGAGCTATTGTCTGATTACATTATAAATATAACAAGCAAAAAAAATATTAAGCATATCAATTCAGATGACGTTATAAAATATGTTTATATTATTGAGTCTGGTTTTGACTCTGAACTTTTAAGTATTATAGCTGAATCTATTAGTACTTGTTTAAAAGAGAAAATTTTGGTTTTAAATTTAGACCATATTTTAAGACCGTCTTTTTATTCTGGTGCCCCAAAGGGTGGACATTTTTGGCCAGCATATCAAGGTTCTTTAAATGAGGCTATTCAAAGTCAAGATGATCAACGTCAAATTACTAAATTTAGAAAACTTGATAATTGTGATGTTGCTCAAAGTTTTAGTCAGACAGACATAATTTTTAATTCTCAAAGAACTTTTATTGATCCAAGTTTAATAATATCTGAGCCTGTAGCTTTCTGTCCATCTTGTATTGGTCTTTGGTGTTTTAAAAGAGAAAATGTTGAAGCTTTAGGGTATAAAACTTCAACTTTCTTTCCAGGCTTTCCAGAAAATATTAATTCGCAAGATCAGGTAGTAAATATAATTTTACATAACTATTGTCGCAAATTAAGCAATAAATCTATTACTCTTAAACAAAAAAAAGATGGTAAAGTATTAGTCGAAAATGCTATTTATTTTGATCCAGATTATAAATATTTTTTTTCAATTGTATATCAGCCTGATTTTAAATTTAGCTTAAATTGGATTAATACAGCCTATCCATTGATAATGTATGAATATGATTTGAATTCAAATGCATCTGATATTGCTAGTGCCATTGGTATATCACCAGAAGATAGTATTGATAATATGAATTTTTTCAAAAATTGGCTTAGAATATTTTTTGTGATTTCAGAAATTAAAGAAGCGTCTGATTTGGACGGTGAATTTAACATATCAAATTTTCAGATATATAAAGATAAAGTTAAGAAAAAATATTATATTTTAGAAATTTGTGGTTTAAATCTTTTGTTAAAAAATAAAGATGACAAAACTGATGACTATATACGTGGTCATGTCAGATTGTTTATAAGGCAACTCAGTAATTTATTTCCAGATGTTTTGTTGGGGGCAAAAGCAATATTAGAAAATTCTAGATTTCCTGAAGATTTAATACCAACAGATACAACTACAACAACTACTACAACAACAACTACTACATCATCAGCATTAACGCCTTTGCCAACACCAGTATCAATATTAGAAACAACACTAGGAATAGAAGTGCCGGCTACGCCAATTTCTACTCCAACATCGCCAACATCATCTCAAGAAGATGATGCCGATACTTTCCCTGGGGCAGGTCTTTTTGACTTATAAAATTTAATGTGAGGTTTTCGATGAAAAATTTTAATAAATTTTTTATAGCAGTTATCGCTGCTATAACTTTGAATTTTTGTACAAATTTTTTTGTAACAGCTTCTGTGTTAACTGAACATCAAGAAAAAAGCTTACAGGAACAATCTGAAAATTTTAGTTCTAAGGTTTTTGATTTTTTAAAAAATACAGAATATTTATCTGATAGTCCTCAAGAAGAGTTGGTTACCCAAAAAGAATTGATTGCTCAATTTTTAAATTTGCATGAACAAAATCTTAAGAAACTTTTTTATGAAAATTTTTATTTTTACATGCAGCAGATAAAAGTTTTTAGAAATTTAAAATCAAATGTTGCTAACGCTACATATAATGCAAAAATTTTAAAAGAGAGTACTTATAAATTTTTTATTGGTTTTAGTAAATCAAAAAAAGTAAACGATTTAATTAACATTTTTGAACGCAACAAAATTAGTTTACAAGATCGGTTTGAAAATATTTCTAGCGAATGTTTAAATCTTTTATATAACGATATTAATAAATCTTTGTTTGCTCGATTTAAAGAAAAATTTTCTTTTTCAAAAAAGAAAACAAAAACTGAACAACAAACAGATTTTGTTGATATACAAAAAAAGATTGAACAAATTAATCATGATAGTGATTTAGATATTAGTAAAAATTTGATAAAAAATTTATTACAAAATATTAATAAGCAGATTAATCAAGTTGATCAAGTTTTAGATGATAATTCAGCTGATTTAAAAGAATTTTTGGATATGTATGAGTGTGTAGATAAATTGTTTAAAAGTTATTGGATGGGTTTTGAAAAAGAAGTTTTAAATAATTTAAAAAAATTGCACAGTAGTATATTAAAATTTAGAGTCTTGCATGACAATCCAGATAAGTTGCCTGTAAAAAAAGGGCAATTTAAAAAGTTAGAATCTGCTATAAAAGAATATTTAAATATAAAAGATATGCATAATAGAGGCTTGAGGGGTTTTGTAAAACAAATACCTACCCAGATTTGTAAAGGTGCATTTGGTATAGTTAAATTTCCTGTTAAATTTGCAACAGGAAGAGTTTACTCTGCACTTAAATGGTCTGGTAATATTGCGGGTACAACTTGTGTTTTATTGGCTGTTGCTGGTGTTGCCAATATTTATTTTAAAGATCCAAATACCGGTGTATGGCAAGCTTTTAGTATGCCATATAAAAATATGTTTGAATTTTTAAAGGGTTTTTTAATATTTTTTAAAAAACTTAGCGCAGAAGAGGCAGCTGAGAGAGCTAAAAAATCTTTGGAAGAATGTCATAATGCAACGTCCAGTTCTTTTAATCAATTTGTATGGGAATATCCTGTTGGATTGATTAGTATGATAAAGAATGCACCAGCAAGCGTGTTAAATAAATTAAAATCAGGCTTAAGTTGTTTAGGAAAATTTTATGTGAATGTGCATTTATCTAAATTAGCAAAATAAAAAAATTAGGTTTAAAAATATTTTTTAAAAAACTATTTAATAAAAAATTCCCTGAAAAATTTAATATTCTTCAGGGAATTTTTTATTTTTATTTTACACACGCATTTTTTTGCTATAGTTTACACAATTTACATATTTTTATTTTTTTAATTGAGGGTTTGTTTATCATGAGAAGTTTTAAAAAAAAGATATTGTCTATTTTGTTTTTTGTATTTATAGTTTCTAATTTTAATTTTGCAAATTTATCGGCTGGATGGCTTTGGGATACTGTTGATAATCTTTTAAATAGGCTTCATTTAAGAAAAGATGAGCCGATTGAAAAAATAGAAAAAAAAATTGATCAGATAGGTTATGAACTTTTAAAAGATTTGCCGATAGATATTTGGGATGCTGAAATTATAAATTTTCATGAAAAAAGCCTTAGTGAAAGAGAATTATTGGGCAATACATGTTTGTTCGCTCAAATTTTATTATTAGGTAATGAAGCTTGGCATAGAAATTTAGCAGATAAATTTATAAAACATATAATTTCTTTAGATAGACAAGTGAATACTGAAGGGGGCTTAGTAGATTTTTATCAAATCTTAGATTGTGTATATGAATTTTTGAAAAATCACCCTGAACTTAGGTTTCAAAGAAAAAAATTCTGTTGTGATAAAAGAAATACGAAATGTCTTTTCTGTCAATTGATAAAAGAGCGCAAGTTATATGATAGAAATGATGTAATTATGCCAAGGTCAACATTAATTGATTTAAACGAAGCTTTTATTCGTTCGGCAAAAGAAGGTAATTTAAATTTATTAAAAATGCTTTTGCTTCATGGAGTTGATATAAATACAGTAGATAAAGATGGTGAAACAGCTTTGCATTGGGCTGCATATAACGGTAAATTTAACGTGACAGCATTTTTAACACGAAATGGATCAGGTCTTTCATTACAGGATGCAGCTGGACGTACGCCATTAATGATAGCGATTTACAAGGGGCATATTGATTTGGCAAATTTTTTAACAGATTTTTGCAATAAATCTATAATTAATATTATAAATTCTGATCAAAATTCTGCACTATTGTTTGCTATAGGACGAAATGCTTTATTTTTAACTGAAAAATTATTAAAAAAAGGTGCTAAAAAAAATGTATGTAATATTTTAGCGCAAACGCCAAGATCTTTAGCGGTTTCTACTAATGATGATAAAATGATAAAACTTTTGAAAAAGTATGGGGTTAATTTCTAAAAAAAAGCGGTTTTTATTGAATTTTTAGCGTTTTACAAACATGTTTTTTTATGTAATAATTAAATTATATTAGAAATATTAAATTTAATATTTGTTTTATTTTTTTATATTACTAAATTAAATATTTTTTATGGAGGTTTCGAATGAAATTTATAAAAAAAACTCTATTTGTAGCTTTATTGGGCTTATCATTGATTAATTTAAATTTATTTTCCATGCATATTGGACCAGATTCTATACCAATTGATGTTGGCGCTGGTTTGGGTGGTGATACGGGAAGTCGATCTGTCGCTACAGTTGCACCTGCAACAACCACTGCAACTACGACTACGTCAGTAGTGCCTCAGATTATTACATTAACAGATACTCAATTTGATGCATTAATTAATAGACCAGTAGTTATTGACAGAGAGCAACTACAAGAAATATTAAAAACAGTTAAAGATCTTAAGCCTAAGAAACCTTCTTTTTGGAAAAATTTTTGTTCAAAAACAAAATCATTTATTTTTAGTAGATATAGTTTAAGATCAGTGGCTCTTTTTTATTTATTTATGGCGGGTTGGGGAACACATGATTATTTTGTTTCAACGTATCATGATCCACAATTTTTAGTATATGTGTGGCTTAATTTAAAAACTGCATGTTACATTCTTTTGCCAACTGAAATTTATACGACATTAGAAGAGTTTGTAAAAAAGGGAATGAGTATGAGTTTTTTCAAAACTCTTTCAAAATTTTTAGGCCTTGGAATTATTTCAAAAATAGCTTTTTCTCAAAGATTTTTGGGAATTGAAAAGGCTCTTGCAAAAGTAGTCTAAAGCATATTTTCTAGAAAATTTTAAATAAAAAAGAGAGTTACGATATCAAATTGAAACTCTCTTTTTTATTTAAAATTTTACAGAATTTATACCAAGCCTTGAC
>JAIPGX010000003.1 GCA_021735465.1 Candidatus Babeliales bacterium
ATTATAGCTTTAGGGTAATTTTCTTGCCAGACAATATTAAATAATACGCCCCCAATTTTTTTGTTTTGATACATAAAATCGTTGGGCCATTTTAATTCGATATTATTTAATTCTAAATTATAATTTTTTAGAGTATCAAAAATACTATAAGTTAAAGCCATATTTAAATTATTTAAAATTGATTCTGGGTGCGAACGTAAAATTTCCGGTTTTAATAAAATAGAAGCTTTAATTTGTTCAAGATCGCTTTGCCAAACTCTATTTTGTCTACCATGTGTGTATTCATGAGTATCTGCAAAAAATATTGAACCGTCAGGGGCATTATCTATATTTTCTTTTGCCCATTCTATAGAATTGTAACATGATTTTTTGTAAAAAATTTTGCTGCCAATAATCATGATTAATAAAATTATTTAATTTTGAATTTTGTTTTCATTTCCCGTTCAGCCTGGCGCTTAATATCTTTTTCTTTGAGTTCTTTCTTTTTGCCTTCTGCTTTTTTATGTTTGGCAAGACCAAGCTCGAGTTTTACATAACCACGATCATTAAAATAAATTTTTAAGGGGACAAGGGTTAACCCTTTTTTTGAAATATCACCAATTAAGCGATTAATTTCTTTTTTATGCAATAAAAGTTTTCTTGTTCTTCGTGATTTATCGTCTTTTGAAAAAGAATGCGAATATGGGGCAATATGACAATTAATTAAGTTGATTTCACCACTATGTATTGTAGCAAAAGCCTCATTTAAAGAGACTTGTTTGGCTCTTAAAGATTTAACTTCGTCGCCGGTCAATACTATGCCAGCTTCAAATTTTTCTTTAATTTCGTAATCATGTAAAGCTTTTTTATTAATGGCAATAATTTTCATAAAACAATTTTTTATTTTAATTTTTTTAAATTTAACTTTTTATTATATTATTTATTACAAAATATTATATTAAAAATTTTGTGTTAAAATTAATTTAAAATTTTATATTAATTTTAAAAATTAACTAATTATTAGGATAATTATTATGAATAATAACAAAAATAATTTTAAAAAAATATTATTTATTATATTTAGTGTTTTTATAAATGTAAGTTTATTAAATGGCGAAGAACCACAAAAACCTATTTTTCGCCCAAAAGATTTTACTTTAAAGGGCTTG
This sequence comes from Candidatus Babeliales bacterium, assembly GCA_021735465.1. Lineage (GTDB taxonomy): Bacteria > Babelota > Babeliae > Babelales > UASB340 > JAIPGX01. The sequence goes on from JAIPGX010000003.1 coordinate 1,149, forward strand.
ATAGAAGTAAATCAAGATTGGAGTAAAACCCCAGAATTTAGAATATTTTTTGATGGTCAAAGCACAAAAAATAATGAACACGGTTCATTTTCTTTTCCGGGTCAAAAAAAGCGTATTAGTGAATATTGTGTAATAATTTGCAAAGATTTTAAACAAAATTTTGATAGTGTTAATACAATAGAAAATTTATCTGTTGAATCAAAAAAGCCATGTCTTTATTATTCATTTAAAAAAACCGGGACAAATGAAAAAGGGGAAGAGGTTTGGGAGAAAAAACACAGGACAGACTTAGAAACAAAAAAAGTTGTTGTTCCTGAAAATTGTCTTATTGTTCAAATTAATCCCAAATATATTGCTGATGTAGAAATATGGAAAATAAATTTGCCAAGAAATTTTATAAAATTGCCTAAAATAATTTTAAAAAATGATATAGATGAAACTGTTTTTAAAAAACAGTCTTGTAAATCTTTACTTTATTCTTTAGATAAACAAGTTTTTCACGAGAAGATTAACGAAGTTAAAAAAATAGATCCCGCAGGCCTAAAAGAGATTTTATTTCAGCATTAAAAATATAAAGCTTGAATTTCTTGTCTATTATAGATTATTTTTAATAAAGGGCATTTTATAAAAATAATTATTTTTTAGGGGGGAGATTATGTCAGTTGAGAATTTATTTATGAGCTTATATTTTGGGTTTATAGGCAGTATTTTAGCGCCATTTTATCCATTAATTATTCTTGCAATCTTAAAAATTACATCTAAAAATAAAGAAAAAACTTTTAAAGAAAATTTTTTAACCTCGATTACTTATATTTTGGGTATATTTTTTATTACTTTAGTTATTATTTTTAGTTTAAGTTTTATTATATTGATAACTTTTTATAAATTGCCTAAGATTAATGAATTAATTTTTAACTTTATTTTTAGTTCTATAAGTTTTGGCTTAATTATAAGTGCGTATATTTTATGTTATTTATATTTAGCCGGATCCCTTTTTGGTTTTTATAAAATCTATATACCATTTTTTACTAAAAGCTTTAATAAATATTTAACTTTATCTAAAAAATTATTTTATAGTTTTTTATTTGGTATTGTTTCAGGAATATTTTTTTTACCGTTTAGTTTATATTTTATTTCGGCATCTTTATCTTTGGGTAGAGGAAATATATTTATGTTATTATTAAGTTTTTTTCTAACTTTTTTTGGTATGAGTTTAGTGCCAGTATTAATTGGTACTTTTAGCCGGTTTATTTTAAAAATATCTGAATTAAAAGAATTTATGGGTTTTATTTTGGTTGGGTATAGCATAATAACGCCAGGCATCTTATTAGGAATTTTGCATATTGAACCAACATATTTTAAATATTTATTTTTAATTTTAGCTGCAATTACATTTTTATATTATATTTTGACGTCAAATATATTTATAAAAGAATTAAAAATTAACAAAATAAAAATATTTTTAGGATGTTTCTTGGTTTTATTTTTTATATTTTTAGCGTGGATTTTTGGCTTTAGATTATAAAACTTGTTTGTAATAATTATTTTTTATTTATTAGGGGGAGATTATGGGAAATTATCAATTATTATTCTTTGCGTTTTTTTCTGGAATTTTAGCAAGTTTTACACCATGTATTTATCCAATGATTCCAATAACAATAGGCATTTTGCAGTCTCAGGCTTCAAGTAGTCTGTTACGAAATTTTTTACTTTCATTATTTTATGTCTTAGGTATAGCCTCAATTTATGCGGCATTGGGTTATGTAGTTGCAACATCTACAATTATTTTTGGGCAATGGCTGGCCAATCCGTGGGTTGTAGCAGTTGTAATTGTAGTTTTTCTTTATTTAGCTTTTTCTATGTTTGGTTTTTACGAACTTTACATGCCATCATTTATGTTAAGAAGTAAGAATATAAAAGTTCGAGGATCTTTACTTTATAGTTTTATTTTCGGCTTAATATCTGGAACTATTGCATCTCCATGCCTTACGCCAGCATTAGCAGTTATTTTAGGTTTTGTTGCCAAAACTGCCAACCCTATTTTAGGTTTTCTAGCTTTATTTCTTTTTGCTTTAGGAATGGGATTATTGTTAATTGTAATTGGCACTTTTTCTACAGCAATTTTTTTGCTACCGAGAGCCGGTCTTTGGATGCTTGAAATTAAAAAATTCTTTGGATTTGTTTTATTGGGTGTATGTATATATTTTTTACAACCATTTCTTAGTATTCCTACTATTTTAAAATTTTATTCTGTTTTGCTTTTAGGAACTTCGATTTTTTATTTTGCTACAAATAAAGGGAATAAAATAAAAATATTTTTAGGAATTTTATTATTTATATTTTCGATTTTGCTTTTAATGAAAAGCATAGGAATTTGAAATTAAAAAGATATATTTCATAAAATAGGGCCTTTTGAAAAGGCCCTATTTTATATTATTATTTTTACAAGCCCCAAATGTTAATAGTCTTTTTACCAAAAATTTCTTGTTTATTATAAATTTTTTCTTCCCAGCTTTTATCTTTTTTATCAAAAATGACCAAATGGCCTTCAGTGGCATTAGAAGTATCCATGTATTTGGCAGTTTGTTCGAGACCATCAAGAAGTGTACTTCCATCTCTGTAAATTTTTAATTCAATAACAATTCTTTGTGTTTTCCAGGAAATAAGAAGATCAACTCTGCAACGTCCAAGGGCATATTCACGATGTATCAGCCCTCCACCATTAACTATTCTTTGTAAAAAAGCCAAAATAATAAGATGTGGTCCTGATTCTTTATAATCAAATTTTTCAAACCAAATTTCAGAATTTTGTCTATAAAAATCAGTAAATTTTTGTAATAACTTATTTATATCAAGTAGACCATTATCAAGTATATAATCAGTTGGTTGTCCAGACATAGCTCGTTGAAATTTAGTTGCAAGAACACGAGGTAAAATTTCTTGATAAATTGGATTAGCAATTTTTATATTTTTTGAGTCAACTTTGATAAGTCCAAGGTCTTCAGTATATTTAATATCATCATCATCGCAAATTGGAGCTGATTCACTATTAATAATTGCATCAATAATGTTTCTTACTCTAGGTTCACGTAATCTATCAATTAAAACATCTAAATGTGTATCTTGTCTTAAAATTAAAATTTCTTTTGATTTTTCTATTATCTCTTTTGTAATAGTTTCACTACGATTAGTTTGCAACTCAAAACAGGCTTGGTATGCAAGAGCGTTAACAAGCCAAGGTTGGCCTTGTGTAAGTTCAAAAGCATAATTTATGGCCTGCGTTGTAAATTCTTGTCCAGTTTCTTGTGTATGTTGTAAGTAAAGTTCATGCACTTGTTCTTGTGTAAAATCTGCGAGTTTTAAAGATTCGTCTTTTATATTAAAGGCACTGCCACCCAAAATGACTTGCTGCTCAATATCAGACCAAATTCGATAGTCTCTTACATCTCGTAATCCAATTAAACAAACAGATTGTGGGAAGCTCTCAGGTCTATCTGGGTATCCGGATCTTAGTTGCCTTAATACTGAAATTAAAGTATCACCGACAAGAGAATCTATTTCATCTATAAAAAGCATAATTGGTTTTTTTGAATTTTTAGCAAATATCCTTAGCATGCTATTTAAGCTAGACCCGGTAAAAGTTTGATTTTGTAAAACTTGTGATATGTAAGCAATAGTATTAGTTTCTTGTGGTAGTTGGTTTTGGATGTAACTACGAAATTGTTCTAAAATAGCGGCAATACCTTTAATAAAATCACTGCGAGCTGCTTGTGCATTTTCAACATTGACATAAAGGGCAGTATATTTGCCTTCTTTATTAAGTTTATGCGCAAAATTTATCATAATTGAAGTTTTACCAGTTTGTCTTGGAGCATGCAAAATAAAGTATTTTTTTTGGTCAATAAGCGTTTTGATATTTTTTTCATTTAACCTTGATTTTAATGGTAAACAATAATGGTCTTGTGTATTTACTGGTCCAGATCTACAAAAAAATTTCATAATTTTAACTCCCTGTCACGTCATAACTTCCCGCTTCGCCCTCCGTGGCCACGCAGGAAAGATTATTGACGACGGACTAAAAATTTATTTTATAATAACAGTTTAAGTTATTATAAATTTGACCGCAACTATTGTGAGTATTTGTGAAAAGCATGGGAATTTGAAATAAAATACAATAAAAAAAGGGCCTTTTTAAAAGGCCCTTTTTAATTTAATAAAAGCTTTATTGATATTATCTAAGAGCTTCAAGATTGGAATTAAAATCTTTTTCGCTAATTTGTCCAGGAATAGTTGCTTTTACACCTTGTGTTTTAATAAATACAAAAGTTGGAGTACCCTTAGTTTCATAAAAATATTTTTCTATAATTGTTTTTAAATTTTTATTATTTACATCAATTGTTGCAAAAGTAATATCGGGGTTGTTAATGGCCATTTTTTTGAATAGAGGTCTCATTTTTTTACAAACCGGACAGCCTTTTGTCTTGAACTTGATAACTAATTTGTTGCTGTCAAAAATTTTGTTAAAGTCTTCTTCAGTTTTAATTTTTGTAATTTTACCAGTTGCCATTGTCTTAGCTTCTTCTGTAATTTCGGCAACCTCACTTGCTTCAGGAGTGACTGTCTCTTCTGGTGGAGTTTTTTCTTCAGATGTTGATTGGGCTGGGACTTCTTGTTGGCCAGGTGTAGTTTCTTCTTTTTTTTCTTTTGATGTCCAATTACATCCAGAAAATAATGAAGCACCTAAAAGCACAAATAGAAATGTGAATTTATTCATAAAGATCTCCTCTTTTTTTAGATAAAATATATTCATACCTAATAAAAATTTATGATATCTAGAAATTTTTAACTTGTATATATATTTTTAAAATAGAATATGTTTTTTAAAAATACTATATTTTTAATTTTTTATTGAAAGTTTTTTTGCGAAAGATTATTTAATGAGCAAAATTAAGTATTTATTTTTTGTTTTTTTCTCAATCTTTATTTTTATTTTTATAAAAATTTATCAACATAATTTAATAATAAATTTGAATTATAAAAAACAAAAAAATCAAAAAATTATTAATGACTTAAAAAAAGAAAAAGAGAATTTATTGATTTGTTTTTACAAACTAAAAGATCAAGAAAAAGTTAAGCAATATGCAGCCGAAAAATTGGGTATGGTGCCAATAAAATTATCGCAAATTATAACAGATACAAACTTAATTTAGTTTTTAAGCTAAAAATTTTTTAAAATAGGCGAATTTTTATGGTAAAAAAAAATTATAAGCCAAGAGTTTTTATAATCTTAATATTTTTTTTAATTTTATATTTAATAATTTTAACAAGATTTTTATTGCTTCAAGTTCATAAAAAAGATTTTTTTGAGAATTTAGCAAAACAGCAGTATGAAACAGAATTACAATTAAGTCCGCCAAGAGCAAAAATTTATGATATCAATAAAGAACCACTTGTTTTCAATTTTGATGTTACTTCAGCTTTTATTTTACCAAGACAATTTAATGAAAAAGAAAAAACCAAAAAGTTTTTAAAAAAACATTTCAAAAATGTTTATGATAAAATTTTTGATAAAAATAAAAAATTTTTATGGATAGAAAGAAATTTGTCACAAGAAAGATTGGACTGGTTCAAAAAATTTGATTTAAAAGATATTTATTTTATAGATGAGCCATTGCGATTTTATCCATTTAATTGTATGTCTACAATTATTGGTTTTACGGATATAGATAATGTTGGTATATCGGGCGTAGAATTGGCTTTTAATAAAAAATTGGCAGGAGTAGCTTCTACTGTAAGATTAGAAAAAGATGCTAGATCTGGACATTTTTATTTTGAAAAAGAAATTTTACAGGAGGGGCAAAGTGGTAAGCCCGTTCAGGTTACGATAGATTCTAAACTACAATTTCTTGTTTATGAAGAATTGAAAAATACAATTGAGCAGCATGAAGCAAAATCTGGTTCTGCAATAATTTTAGATCCTGAAAGTGGTTATGTTTTGGCTATGGCCAATTATCCTGATTTTGATCCTAATAAGAAAAATTTAGAAAATATTGAAAATACTAAAAATAGAGTTATTACAGAATGCTACGAGTTGGGTTCTGTATTTAAAACTTTTACTGCTTTGGCTGCACTAGAAGAAAAAGTTACTACTTCTGATGAATTAATAGATTGTGAGGGTAAAGTTGCTTATATAGATAAATTTAGAGTTGAAAATTGGAAATCTACAGGAATTGTGCCCTTTTATTATGTTGTTCAAAGGTCTAGCAATATTGGTATTGCAAAAGTTGCAAAAAGATTGGGCCCCAAATTATACGAACATTTAACTCGATTAGGTTTTGGTAAAAAAACTGGAATACAATTTCCTGGTGAACGAGATGGATTTGTTAATCATCCTAAAAATTGGTCTAAGCCCTCTGTTATTACAATGTCTTTTGGTTATGAAATTAATACTACAATTATGCAATTGGCTAAAGCTTTTGGAATTATTGCTAACGGTGGTTATGATTTTGAGCCTGTGTTGGTAATGCCGGAGATGTCAGCGCGAGCCCACAATAAGCTTTACAGCGATAATGCCATTATAGATATCAAAAATATTTTGCAAAATATTGGAAAAGTTTATAATCAAGGTCTACAAGATTACTGTGTGATGGGAAAAACCGGAACTGCTCGTGCTATAAAAAATGGAAAATATTCAAGATTAGATCATGTTTATTCTTTTGGTGGAATTATAGAAAAAGATAATTATAAAAGAGTTATTGTTACTTTTGTTCAAGAACCAAAGGGAGCTGGTTTGTGGGCTTCACAAGTTGCAGCACCCTTATTTAATAAAATTGCACAAAAAATGGTTATGCAAGATTTGGTTTGCAATCACCGGGTTTTAAGAACTTAAGTTTTAATTTCAAGCATGTAATTAAGTCTATTAATAAAGCACAACTTTCAGACTCTGAAATTTTAATAGACTGATTTTGATTATATTTTTCAACTAATAGATTAAATTTTTCATGAAAATCTTCAGGAATATATTTTTTATATAAAATCCAATTTTTTACTATATTTTTTACTAACTGTGAGTAAGTGACATTAATTTCTTTTTTTAAGTAAGTCTGTGCTAAATAATAAGACAATACATACGTTGGAATGCCAACCAGAAAAGACAATGCAGGAAATAAATTTTTTTGTTTTATATTTTTTAAGACTATTTCTAACAAGATTATAGCAGATGCCGTAACCCCTGCAGATAATACGCCATGATAAAAATCGTTTTTTTCTATTTTTGTTTTTGGAGTTGGTTTTATAAGCTCTAAAAGAATAAGATATTTTTCATGCTCTGAAATTGCTTTGTTTATGTTTTCGATGTGTTTAATAGCAACTGAATCTGTTTCTATAGACTGAGTGTTTGCTATTAATTTTTGAGATATTAAAAAAATTAGTAAAATTATAAAATAAAAAAATTTCGTTTTATAAAAAATACTTTTCATACTACTCCCAAATTATCCTAATTTTTAAAATATATTTTTTTTATTTTTAAAGTATATTATTGAATTTATCAAAAACTTCTTCTTTATTTAACTTTGAAATATCAAGCGTCTCTATATTTTTACCTGCTGATTTATAAAAATCTAAAATTTCAGTTTCATTTTTTTTGTAAACATCAAAGCGATCTTTGATTACTTCTGGTTTATCATCTTGTCTGATTATTAAAGTTCCACCACATTTAGGACATTTACCGCCGTCTTTTATTCCTGGCTCGGAAATATTAAAGACAGCTTTGCATTCTTTATTTGAGCAAATTCTTCTTCCTGTAAGTCTTGCTAAAATTTCTTCTTCAGGAATATCTAGAGCAATAACTCTTAATTTGTATTCAGGGAGATTTTCGTTAATTATATCAATTAAATTTTGGGTTTGTTCTTTTGTTCTTGGAAATCCATCTAGAATAATAGATTTACCAGTTTCTTTTTTTTCTATAAGCCAGTTTTGGACCATATCAGTTACTAGTTCATCAGGAACAAGTTGCCCACTATCTAAAAAATCTTTTACTTTTTTACCGATTTGGGTTCCCTTAGAAATATTTTCTCTTAAAAGATCGCCAGTAGATAAACTTAAAAAGCCGAATTTTTCAACAGCTTGTTCTGCCAACGTTCCTTTGCCAGATCCGGGAGCACCAAAAAAAGAAAAAATTGTTTTAGGTTGTATTTTTTGCATTGAGTTACCTTTCGTGTCTATTTTATTTTTTGATTCATTGTCTTTATTTTTTTTACAAGAAGTTAATGCTGTTAATAAAATAAGACAAATTAACATATTTATTTTAGAAATATTTTTTATTAATAACATATTGCCCTTACGTTTAATTGCCACAACATTTTTTATATTTTTTTCCGGAACCACAAGGACAAGGATCATTCCTGCCAGCCTTCGGATTTTCTCGTTTTATTGTTTTGCCTTCTTTGTTGCTTTCATCACCACCTATTTGTAGGTTAGAAAGTTCTCTTTCTTTTTCTTTTTCAATTTCATAAATTGAGGATGAATCAAAATTTTCAGGTCTCATTCTAAAAATTCTTTGTGCTATATCCCATTTAATTTGATACATCATCTCTTGAAATAATTCAAAGGCTTCTTTTTTATATTCTATGAGCGGATTTTTTTGACCATAACCACGTAGACCTATTCCTTCTTTTAAATGATCTATATTTTGTAAATGGTTTTTCCAGGCTTGATCTACGGTTTCTAATAAAATCCATTTTTCTGCATCTTTTATTATCTCTTCTGGAAGTAGTTTTCTATATTTTTCATACTCATAGGTTAAATAATCTGCGAGTTTAGTTTCTGTATTATTTTTATTTTTTGCAAAAACTTCTTGGATATTTGTTTTTGAAATATTTGTTAATTTTACAAGTGATTCTGTGATTTCTTGTTCTGCTTGTTGATCACAATTTGATTTAGGGCAGTATATAGCAAATAAATTGCTTACTATGTCGATTATTATATTTTTAATTAAACTTTGAAGTTGTTCTTCACCTTCTAAGATATCTCTTCTATAATCATAAATAACAGTTCTTTGTTGATTTAAAACATCATCATATTCAATTAAGTGTTTTCTGATTCCAAAATTATATTTTTCAACTTTTTCCTGTGCTTTTTCTATGCGCTTGGAAAGCATTTTATGTTCTATGCTTTCTCCGGGTTGCATGCCCAATTTCATCATATAATTTTTTAATTTCTCTCCGCCAAAGATTCTGATTAAGTCATCTTCTAAAGAAAGATAAAACTTTGAAGACCCCGGGTCTCCTTGTCGACCAGCTCGACCTCTTAGCTGATTGTCTATACGTCTGCTCTCATGTCTTTCTGTTCCTATAATTCTTAAACCACCTACATTTTTTACTTCATGAGTTAATTTAATATCGGTACCTCGACCGGCCATATTTGTTGCAATAGTAATTTTGCCAGGTTCACCAGCTTCTTTGATAATTTCAGCTTCCCGTGCATGTTGTTTAGCATTTAAAACGTTATGTGGAATTCCCTTTTGATTTAATAAATGGCTCAAATATTCAGAGGTTTCTATTGCTATTGTGCCAACAAGAACTGGTTGTTGATTTTTATAGCAAGATAATATGTCTTCAGCTACTGAGTTAAATTTATCTTCTTTTGATAAAAAAATTATATCTGCTTGATCGTCTCTTATCATTGGTTTATGTGTTGGTATAGCAACAACACCTAATTTATATATATTATGAAATTCTGAAGCTTCAGTTTCAGCTGTTCCCGTCATACCAGCCAATTTTTTATACATTCTGAAATAATTTTGCAGAGTAATAGTTGCAAGTGTTTGATTTTCTCTTTCAACTTTTACGCCTTCTTTTGCTTCTAAAGCTTGATGTAGGCCATCGCTATATCTTCTACCAGGCAATATGCGACCAGTAAATTCATCAACAATTAAAACTTCACCATCTTTTACTACATAATCGACATCATTTGTAAAAAGCGTATTTGCTCTTAATGCTTGTTGTATATGATGTAAATAAAGAATATTTTCTGGAGCATATATATTACCAACATTCATTGTATGTTCGACTTTATCTATACCAGATTCTGTTAATTGTACAGATTTTGCTTTTTCATCTATGTCGTAATCTATTTCTTTTTTTAAAGGTAAAACAGCGCGATTTGCAATCGCATAAAGATCGCTGCCCTTTTCGCTTGCACCAGAGATAATAAGTGGTGTTCGTGCTTCATCTATCAAAATAGAATCTACTTCGTCAACGATTGCATAATGTAGATCTCTTTGAACATAGTCTGAAAGATTAAATTTCATATTGTCGCGCAGATAATCAAAACCAAATTCATTATTTGTACCATAGGTGATATCTGCATTATAAGCCTTTTTACGTTCATCATCATTCATCATATTTTGTATAACGCCAACTTCTAAGTTTAAGTGATGATATACTGGGCTCATCCAATCTGCATCTCTTTTGGCTAAGTAATCATTTACTGTAATCAGATGTGCGCCTTTGCCTTCAAGGGCATTAAGATATAATGGCAAAGTGGATGTAAGCGTTTTGCCTTCACCAGTTTTCATTTCAGCAATTTTGCCTTCATGTAATACTATGCCACCTATTAACTGTACGTCATAATGCCTTTCACCTAATTTTCTTTTACTTGTTTCACGTACAACTGCAAAAGCTTCAGGCAAAATACTTTCAATAGATTCGCCTCTAGAAATTCTTTCTCTGAAAATATTCGTTTTTTCTGTTAATTCATGATCTTGAAGAGCTTGAATTTCTTCTTCTAAAAGATTTATTTTATGAACTGTTGCTCGTATCCGCTTCAGTTCTCGTTCATTTTTTGTTCCAAGAATTTTGGCAAAAATTTCTGCTATCATATTTACCCCTTTAAATAACTAAACTTTATATTATTTGTTTATAATAGCATAAAGTCTAGTTAAGGGACAAATTTGTTTATTTTTAAAAAAAATTTATTAATATTTTTTATATAAAAAATATTTTTTGATTAATATTCTTTACAAAATAATATGGTTGGAATAAGTTCTACAATATCACTGCATTCAATTAAATTGTTTAAAAAAATATGTATTTTAAATTTGAAATGTAATTTAAAAGGCAAATAATGCATTCTATAGATCAAAAAAAATCTGAACCACAAATTAACGTGGGAAGAGTTCTAAGAATCAGCGGAACGGTTGTCGATGTAAAATTTAGTCAACAAAATGTACCTGAAATTCATAACAAATTAATAATAAAATGCCAGGGGAAATGTGAAAGTTTGGCTGGAAAAACTGGCATAATAAGTTTAGAGGTGGCGCAACTTTTAGGTAATGGAATTGTGCGTTGCATAGCCCTAGAGCCGCTTGCGGGCATAACTCGTGGCTTAGAAGTTGAAGATACGGGCGAGCCAATAGCTGTTCCTGTTGGCACAGAAGTTTTAGGTCATATTTTTAATGTACTAGGACAACCTATTGATGGATCAAAAGATTTTAAATCTGAAAAAAAATGGCCAATATATAGATCAGCACCAAGTCTGGTTGAACAAAAAATAAGTGAAGAAATTTTAGAAACTGGAATTAAAGTTTTAGATTTATTGTGTCCATATATAAAAGGTTCAAAGATTGGCTTATTTGGCGGGGCTGGAGTTGGCAAAACTATTGTGGTACAAGAGCTAATTCGTAACGTTGCTATAGAGCATGGTGGTTATTCTGTATTTGTTGGTATTGGCGAGCGAACCAGAGAAGGTAATGAGCTTTGGCTTGAAATGAAATCTTCTGGCGTTATAAAAAATACCGCCTTAGTATTTGGTCAGATGGGAGAAATGCCCGGAGCAAGATTGCGGGTTGGCCTTACAGGTTTGACCATGGCGGAATATTTCAGAGATGAAGAAGATAAAGATACTTTATTATTTATAGATAATATTTTTAGGTACGTTCAAGCTGGTTCAGAAGTTTCTGCATTATTAGGTCGTATGCCATCAGCCGTGGGTTATCAACCAACCTTGGCCTCTGAGATGGGGATGTTGCAAGAAAGAATTACCAGCACTCAAAGAGGTTCAATTACTTCCATTCAAGCCGTTTATGTCCCTGCTGACGATTATACAGACCCTGCACCTGCTACAACTTTTCAACACTTAGATGCAAGCACTGTTTTATCTAGAAGTATAGCTCAAGCTGGTTTATATCCAGCTGTTGATCCATTAGAATCTGTTTCAAATGGTTTAAAACCAGAGATAGTTGGACAAAAACATTATGATGTCGCAAGAGCCGTTCAAAAAGTTTTACAAAAATATAAAGAGTTGCAAGACATTATCGCTATCATGGGTATGGATGAGCTTGCTGATTCTGATAAACTTATTGTTTATCGGGCTAAAAAAATGCAAAAATTTATGACGCAGCCTTTGTTTGTTGCTGAGCAATTTACAAATATTCCTGGTAGATTTGTGCATAGAGAACAAACTGTTAATGATTTTGCAAAAATAGTTTCTGGTGAATGTGATAATGTTCCAGAACAAGCATTTTATATGGTTGGAACTTTAGATGAAGCTTTTCAAAAGGCCAAAATTAAAATAGATTAGTTTTTATGAATCAAGATTATAACTCTTTTGAATTAGAATTAGTTGGTTTTTCATATAAAAATAAGCTTGAAGTTGAATGGATCGAAGTTCAAAGTCCAAATGGAAATTTTGTTGTTGGGCCTGACCATTCGCCGATTATTTCACTTTTAAAAGAGAGAAGTAAGTTAATATACAAAAAAATAAATTCAAATGAACAAGAAATTGATATTTACGGTGGCATTTTTTCACTTATAGACAATAAGGCGTTAGTAATTTTGAATTTATTGAGCAATTGATTAATTTGCTTTTTCTGATAAATTTATATTATCTCATGCTGATTATCTAAAAAAATCAATCAGTATGAGTTTTTGTTTTTAAGCTATTTAAGCGATTAGTTTATTTTATAATTTTATTTTAATAATTTTTTAGGAGATATATCTTATGTTACCAAAACCATTGCGTTTTTTATGGGGTGACTTGTCTGGTGAGGAATTTAAGAAATTTGGATTTCTTTCCGTTATATTTTTCTTTATTATAGGTTCTTATTGGTTATTAAGGCCTTTAAAAGATGGTATTTTTGCATCAGTAGTCGGTCTAGATTGGCAACCTTGGGCAAAAATAATTTCTGTTATTGTCATGATTCCCCTTGTTTTTCTTTATTCAAAATTGGTTGATTTGGTTGAAAAGCACAAATTATTTTATGTAATTTGTAGCCTTTATGGGACAGGCTTTTTAATCTTAGCTTATTTATTGACCCATCCAACAATAGGTTTGGCAAACGAAGTTGCATCGTCTTCCAGAATTCTTGGTTGGTTTTCTTATATAATGATAGAAAGTATGGGCTCAATAATTGTGGCACTTTTTTGGTCTTTTGTTGCAAGTTCAACAGATCCTGCTTCAGCAAAAAGAGGCTTTGCCTTAATTATTTCAGGCGCACAATTAGGATCAATTCTTGGGCCTACAATCGATAGATACGCAGAGCACCTTGGGTTACCAATGCTTACAGTTATTGCTGCAATTGGTGTATTTATTGTGCCAATATTAATTATGTTTTTTATGGCTTCATCTAGTTCTGTAAGCACAGCTGCTGTTGAAAAAGACAAACCTAAAACAGGCATGTTTGAAGGTTTAAAATTACTTGTAACAAGACCTTATCTTTTGGGTGTTTTTGCTATTGCAACTTTTTATGAAGTTATTGGCACAATTATGGATTACCAAATGAAAGTTTTGGCAAAACAGGCATATCCAACTAAAGAAGCGTTTACGGCTTTCTTAGGCCTTTTTGGGCAAAGTGCAAATATTTTAGCTTTAGTCATGGCATTATTGGGAACAAGTTACTTAATGAGACGATTTGGTTTAACATTTTGTCTTTTGACATTCCCTATTGCCGTGGGTTTGGTTGTTAGTTATGTATATATTAATCCAATGTTGTGGACGGTTTTTGCCTCTATGATTATCGTTAAGGGTTTGAGTTATGCTCTTAATAATCCATCAAAAGAAATGATGTATATTCCAACTAGTAAAGATGTTAAATTTAAGACAAAGAGTTGGATTGATATGTTTGGTGCTCGTTCAGCAAAAGCGGCTGGTTCTGGCGTAAATGGTGCATTTGCAGCTTCTGCTGAGGCTCTTATGCTTTATGGAACATTGATTGCTCTTGGTCTTGTCGGCGTTTGGATTGTAGCAGCACTCTTTGTAGGTAAATCATTTAATAAATTGACAAAAGAAAATAGAATTATAGAATAAATTTAATTTATAAATGATTCTAATTTTAATTTTAAGTAGCCGGCCGTTCATATGGTCGGCTACTTAGGTTTAATTCAAGCAATTGGATTTTTATGTTGCACAAAATTTTGCGATTTTTATGGGGGGATTTAAATAACCATGAAGTTAAAAAATTTGGTCTCTTATCACTAGCGTTATTTTTTACTATTGCTTCTTATTGGTTATTACGTCCTTTAAAAGATGGAATTTTTAAAAGTTTAATAGGCATGTCTTATCAGCCTAAGGCCAAATTATTAACTCTAGTTATAATGATTCCGTTAATTCTTGTTTACTCAAAGTTAGTCAATTTATATAAGAAAGATAAATTATTTTATATAATAAGTTTTTTTTATGGTTTTTTATTTTTAATAATTGGTTTATTGCTTTTGCACCCAACTATAGGCCTTGCAAATACTGTTAAATCTTGTGATAGAGTTTTGGGTTGGATATGTTATGTTTCTATAGAAAGTATGGGGTCGATAGTTATTGCCTTATTTTGGTCTTTTGTTGCAAGTTCGGTTGATTCGGATTCTGCAAAAAGAGGTTTTGCTTTAATAGTTTCTGGTGGACAGCTTGGCGGAATTTTGGGGCCAACTTTGGCGACCTATTCTGAAAAATTAGGGCTACCATTTTTATTTTGTATAGCATCTTTATTTATTTTTATTGTTTCAATTGTAATAAAAATATTTGTGCGATTTGCCCAGAGCAGCGATTATTCTGCTGAATTTGGTAGTGTTCAAGAGGGGCAAAAACCTACTGGTATTTTAGAGGGCTTAAAGCTTTTAATAACAAAAAGATATTTGTTGGGAATTTTTGTTATTGCAACTTTTTATGAAGTTATAGGTACAATAGTTGATTATCAGATGAAAGTTTTGGCCGAACAAGAATTTTTGACTCCAGAAAGTTTTACGGCTTTTATGGGACTTTATGGTCAATATGCAAATTTTATAGCTTTATTATTGGCCGTATTGGGTACCAGTTATTTAATGAGAAAATTTGGTTTAATATTTTGCCTGTTAGCATTTCCTATCGCAGTAGGGCTTGTTGTTAGTAATTTATATTTAAGCCCGGGTTTATGGACAGCCCTTGTTGCTATGATTGTTATAAAAAGTTTAAGTTATGCTCTTAATAATCCATCAAAAGAAATGATGTATATTCCTACAAGTAAGGATGTTAAATTTAAAGCTAAAAGTTGGATTGATATGTTTGGTGGTAGGTTTGGAAAGGCCACAGGTTCTGGAATTAATAATATTTTTCAAGATTCGACTACTTTATTAATGTTCTACGGTACTTTTATTGCTTTGGGCTTGGTTGGGATTTGGATTATAGCAGCGATACTTGTTGGGTCGAAATTTAACTATCTTGTAAAAAATAATAAGATTGTAGAATAGAAATTTTGATTTTATGCAAATTAGGGAGTCGGCTCCTGAATTTGCATGAATTTTAAATTTTTATTATAATTACTTATAAGTATCTCAATTTATTTAAGAATTTAAAAAATATTTTATAGGTATTTTATGATAAAGCGTGATTTAACTGAACATTTAATTGAATCAGCAAAACAGTTTGCTGCTGTAGCAGTTACTGGACCAAGACAATCAGGAAAAACAACGTTAGTTCAAGAAGTTTTTAAAAAACACAATTATGTAAGTCTTGAAGATTTCGACAAAAGAGCACAGGCTATAGCAGATCCTAGGCTTTTTTTGCAAAATTATTCAAATGAATTTGGAATAATTTTAGATGAAATTCAACATGTTCCTGAACTTCTTTCTTACATTCAAACTATAATAGATCGTGAAAAAAAAAAGGGTTATTTTATAATAACTGGTTCACAAAATTTGCTTATTAATCAATCAGTGTCTCAAACTCTTGCAGGACGAATTGCATTATTAACTCTTTTTCCCCTTGCAATAAATGAATTAAATAACAGTTCACTTCTTAGCGGTGATTTAAAAGATTTTGTCTTTAAAGGCTGTTATCCTCGTATTTATGATGAAAATGTTTCGCCAGTTAAATTGCATGAATATTATATACGAGGGTATGTTGAAAGAGATGTACGACAAATAAAAAATATTTTTGATCTAAATCTTTTTCAGACTTTTTTAAAGCTTTGCGCTGGAAGGATCGGACAGATTCTTAATATTAGTGCTTTAAGTAATGATTGTGGAATTGATCAAAAAACTGTAAATGCTTGGATTTCATTACTTGAAGCTACACATATAATTTTTTTACTTAATCCATATTATAAAAATTTTGGTAAACGCCTTGTAAAATCACCTAAAATTTATTTTGTTGATACAGGGATAGCTTGTTCTTTATTGAATATTAAAAATACTAATGAACTTTCAAGTCATTATAATTGGGGAGGATTAGTAGAGTCTTTTATAATTTCTGATTTATTTAAACAATATTATAATCTTAACCAAAAACCATCTTTATATTTTTGGAGGGATCATCAGGGAAATGAGATTGACGTTATTTTGGAGCAAGCACTTAATTTGATTCCCATAGAAATTAAAGCCGGAAAAACAATTAATATGGATGTTTTCAAACATTTTTTATATTTAAAAAATATAGAAAATTTTCCAGTAAATAAAAAATTTGTTATTTATGGAGGAAGTGAAAATCAGGATTGGCCTGAGGCAAAGGTTTTGGGATGGAAAAATTTCGGAACATTAGTTAAGTCAATTAATTAATTAAAAATATAAAAAATCTAAGCTTTATATTTATTTTTTTGTTTGATTTTTCTTCGAAAATCTATTTGACATTTATTCTATGACCCCTATAATCTAACTAACAATTTGAATTGAAAGATAATCCTAAAAATTCATCGCGGGGTAGAGCAGCCTGGTAGCTCGTTGGGCTCATAACCCAAAGGTCGCTGGTTCAAATCCAGCCCCCGCCACCAAATTCTAAAAAAAATGATTTTATGTATCCAAAAATACTTAATATCTACGGAAAAATATCTATAAATAGTTACGGAGTAATGATAGCACTTGGGTTTTTGCTTTTCATCTATTTAGCCTATAAAAATCCTAAAAGAGCCAGAATTATATCAAATGATACTTTTTTTAACGCTATTTTTATTGGTTTTATTTCTGCAGTTGTAGGTGGACGGATATTTTTTGTGCTTGAAGAATGGAGTTCTTTTGAAGATAAATTAGAGATTTTTTACCCATGGATAGGTGGATTTGGTCTGTTAGGATCTATAATTGGTGTACTTATTACATTGCCCATATATTTGTATTTTAAAAAAGTTAAAATTTTACCATTTTTTGATTTGATAGCGATTTATGCACCATTATTGCAATCTATATCTCGGATTGGTTGTTTTTTAGCAGGCTGTTGTTATGGATCAGTTTGTAGCAAAGATATGTTGTATTCTGTTGTTTTTACTAATCCAGAAAGTTTAGCCCCCCTAAACATGCCATTGCATCCCGCACAGTTATATTCAAGTTTAGCTTCTTTTCTTATATTTATATTAATATATTTAAGATCTAAGTTTAGATACAAACCAGGGCAAATTTTGTTTTTATATTTAATTTTAGAAAGTATTTCAAGATTTAGTGTTGATTTTTGGAGAGGAAGTCGCGATTTTTTTAAAAAAGACTCTTTTTTAGGCGTTTTTATAGATATATTTATTTATAAATCAAATTTATTATCTTATTCTCAATTAATTGTTATTTTGATACTTGCTTTCGCGTTCATAGGTTTTTTGTGGGCGAGTTTTTTTAATAAAACTGAAGACAAATAAAAAGATGGCTGTTTGGTAAACTTAATAAAAATAAT
Organism: Candidatus Babeliales bacterium; assembly: GCA_021735465.1. Taxonomy (GTDB): domain Bacteria; phylum Babelota; class Babeliae; order Babelales; family UASB340; genus JAIPGX01. Next base: position 19,260 of record JAIPGX010000003.1, read on the forward strand.
ATTTATTTTAAAATTATGTCTTTATTTGATTTTGTAAAATCTAATATTTCTATTTTAGATGTTATAGGACAGTACGTTAAAATTAAATCTGCAGGTAGTTATTGGAAAGGTCCTTGTCCATTTCATGCAGAAAAGGATGCCTCTTTTACGGTTAGTCCGGATAAACAGATTTTTTATTGCTTTGGGTGTCATGCAGGAGGGGATTTAATCTCTTTTGTAGCAAAAATAGAAAATATGTCACAAATTGAAGCCGTAAATTTTTTGGTTGATAAATACGGTTTGCAGATACCTGATGATATAAAAAGGTCTGTTTGTAATAAAAATGTAGAAAATAAAAAAGATCAACAAAAAAATTATTTTAAATTATGTCAAAGTGTAGCAATTTTTGCTAATAGACAACTCTTGTCAGATGTTCATGCGTTTGAGTATTTAAAAAAAAGAAATATTTCTAAAAGCGAAATTGAATATTTTAATATTGGTTATTTTCCAGGCGGCATTCGTTTTATAAATAATTTTGTAAGAGAAATGTCAAATCAGAGTATCTTGGTGAAAGATCTACTTGAGAATGGTATTTTGATGGAGGGTAAATCTGTTTTATATTCACCATTTGAAGAACGTATAATTTTCCCTATAAAAGATTCTATGGGTAGATTTTGTGGTTTTGGAGGAAGAATTTTTAAAAATTCTGATCAACGAGCTAAATATTATAATAGTAAAGAATCTCAATTTTTTAGTAAGGGAAAACTTTTATTTGGTCTTGATTTGGCTAAAAAAGAAATGCAAACAAAAAAATACGCATTTTTGGTTGAAGGGTATTTCGATTGTATTACTATGGCTAAATATGAGTATAAAAACACGGTGGCAACTCTTGGAACAGCTTGTACCCAGAATCATCTTGATTTGCTATCGCGTTTTATTAATACACTTTATGTTTTATATGACGGTGATGTAGCGGGTCAAAATGCTATTTTACGTCTTACACAACTTTGTTGGAATGTAAATATGGAATTGAGAATCATAAAATTTCCAGCAAAGGACGATCCCGATTCTTTTTTGAATAAAAATGGAAATTTAGATTTGCTAATAAATCAGGCAGAAGATATATTTTCTTTTTTTATTGATAATCATGCTGGTAAATTTTTGAATGCTTCATTATCTGAAAAAATTGATTTGAGCCAAAAAATTATTCAACTTATCACTAATTTAAATGATAGTTTTAAGCAAGATATTTTATTGCAAAGAGCCGCAAAAATTATGCAAATGCCAATTCAAATTTTAAAAAAACAGATTACTAGCATAAAAAATAACAGCGATTTTGCTCAGCCATTAAAAAAAACCGTAGAATCTATCGCTTTACAGGACTTAAAAAACAAAAACAATAAAAATGCAGATAGTAAAGAGATAAGCGTGTCTTTGCTAGAAGAAAGAATTTTTTCTGCTATAATTAACAATATGGATAAAACTGAGAAATTTATAATTGATGAGAATTTAATCTCATATTTTGAGCAGGACATCCAGTTTTTGTTAGATAAAGTTGGAAAATCTGAAAAGTTTAAAGATTTTTTGAATCTTTTGGATGAATATTATAGAGACTGGGTAATAAAATGCAGTTTAAAATTTGAACCAGTTGAATCTGAGGATTTATTTGAACAATTATTGTTTCTTTTTTATAAAGAAAATTGGAAAAAAATTGTTCAAGATATGAGATTAAGAATATTAAAATCAAAACAACAAGGAAATACTCAAGATTTACAAAGGTTATTAAGTGTATTTTCTAAATTTAAAAAAAATATTCAAAGTAGGGGGTTAATATGAAAAAAATTAATAGTAAAGATGTTAAAAATGTTAAAAAAACTGAAAAAAAAGTAAATAAAACCGCAGTTAAAGAAATAAAAAATGCTAAAAGTGCTATGAAAAAAGATGATAAAAAAATAGGTAGCAACCTAAAAATAAGTAGCATAAAAAAGATTATAAAAAGCAATGTGCAAGGTCCTGTCAAAAAAACTGAAAAAAAAGGTGTGTCCGGATTTCAAAAATTAAAAGATATTGTAAAGCAAGTTGATGCTTTAATAGAAAAGGGACGAGCTGCAGGCGTTTTGAGCTATGAAGAGCTAATTGCATTTTCTCGTAAACACAGATTGCCTGAAGAAGAAGGCAATGAATTGTTGCATGTGTTAGAAAAAGAAAATATTGCTTTAATGTCACAAGAAGAATTACTGGCGGGTGTTGATGGTTTTGATAGGTTAACTGGAGATGAAGATTCTTCTTTTGCTGGTAAAGGTTATATTCAACAATCCTTAGAAAGAGCTGAATTATCAATTGAGGTTCCAGTTGATGATATTGGTGAAAAAGAAATTAAAATTAAAAGTTTTACAGAACCGGGACAATTAAATGATCCCGTTAAACTATATCTTAAGGAAATTGGTAAAATACCACTCTTAAATAAAGAGACTGAAAAGGTTATTTCATCTAAAATTGCTCAAGGAAAAAGAGATTCTATAGATGCAATAGCGCAGTTTCCATTTGTTACAAAAGAAATATTGAGCCTAGAAGAAAAGCTTATTAAAGATCCTATAATTTTAAAAGATTTGATCCAATTTTCTGATTTTGATGAAGATAATTCTCCAAAATTTGAAGAAGAAAGAATTAATTTTTTAAAAAAAATAAAAGAAATAAGAAATGTAATTGCAAATGAAGATAAGATTTTTAAATCTTACAGAGGGCAATTAGATAAAGAATCAAAGAAAAAAGAAATGCTTGCAAAAGTTGAGCAAAATCGTCAAGAAAAAATAGTTCTTATTAAAGGTATAAAATATTCTAATAAACTTATTCGTAAGCTTGGTAAAAGAATAGAAAAAATTGTTTCAAAAATAAATGAAAGAGAAGAAGAAATTAAGTCTCTTGAGGAAAAATTAAAATTTTATCAAAACCTTAAGAAAAAAAATGATGCAGATTTGCAGCAAATAGCGCAACTTGAGAAAGATATTCGTACGAATCAGAAATTGATAAAAAAAATTGAATCTGAAGGCGGTTTAAATAAAGAAGCTACTTTGAAGCATTATAAACAGTTTGTTGTTGCTCAAAGAAAAGATAAACTAGCAAAAGACGATCTTGCAAGTGCTAATTTAAGATTAGTAGTAAATATTGCCAAAAAATATATAAATAGGGGTTTGCATTTTCTTGATTTAATTCAGGAAGGCAATATTGGCTTATTAAAAGCTGTAGAAAAATTTGAATTTGAAAGAGGTTTTAAATTTTCTACTTATGCTACATGGTGGATTCGTCAGGCTCTTACAAGGGCGATTGCAGATCAATCCAGAACAATTCGTGTTCCTGTTCATATGGTAGAAACTTTGAGTAAAATTAATAAACTTACTCGTTCTTATATTCAAAACGAAGGCAAAGAACCAAGTTATGCTGAACTTGCAAAAGAGCTTAATTTGGATGAAAAGAAAATAAAGAATATTGTTAAAATATCAAAAGAACCTGTTTCATTAGAAACTCCGGTTGGTGACAGTGATGATACTTATTTAAAAGATTTTATTGAAGATGAAAATGAGTATACTCCTGTAGATGCCGTTGTTAATGATGATTTAAAAGAAAAAGTTCGTGAAGTTTTAAAAGGCTTGACTCCAAGAGAAGAAAAAGTTTTGAAAATGCGCTTTGGTATTGACGTTGCCTCAGAGCATACTCTTGAGGAAGTCGGGAAAGACTTTTCTGTAACTCGTGAGCGTATCAGGCAGATAGAAGTAAAAGCTTTACGAAAATTACGACATCCATCTAGAAGTAAAAAATTGCATAGTTTTTTTGACAAAGAGATTGATATAGCTTCAACGGATACAATTGAGTGATAGGATCTGTTTAAATGGATTGGACTTAGGCTCACCATCAACGGAGTAAAATAAGTAGTGAAAGTATTGCACCTAATAACGAGTTTAAAAATCGGGGGTGCAGAATCGGCTCTTTATAATCTTTTACTTAAGCTGAAAAGTGATAATACTATAAAACACTATGTTGTATATTTTTATTATGGGCCGAATGTTAATAAAATAAAAAAATTAGGGATTGATACTTATAAAATAAATGGTTTGTTTTGTAAGTATGATCCCTTTTTTTATTTTAAATTAAAAAAAATTGTTAAAAAAATAAACCCAGATATAATACACTCTGCTTTGTGGTCATCAAATCTTTTTGCCAGAATTATTGGTAATAAATTAAAAATTCCAGTTATTTGTGATTTGCATAGCAATTTTTTGCATGATGGAAAATTAAGAATTTTTTTGGAAAAATTATTTTTAAGTTTGCCCGCACATTATATTGCTGTTTCTAATACAGCAAAAGATGGTTTCCAAAAAGCAATAATTAAAAATTGCAAAAATAAAGATTTTGTAAAAACAAAATTAAATATTATTTCCAATGGCATTGATTATAAAAATATTGTAAATAAATCAGAGCAAATTAAATTTAAAAAACAAGATTTGGGTTTTTTTCAAGATACTTTTGTCTTTGGCGCAGTTGGAAGATTAGAGCCAATAAAATCTTATGATTTACTTATAAAAGCTTTTGCTATTTTTTTAAAAAATTTAAAAACAGATAACAGAGTTAAATTATGTTTAGTTGGTGATGGTTCGCAAAAATTAAAATTGGAAGAACAGGCAAAAACATTGGGAATTTTTCACAAAATTTTTTTTGCTGGAGAACAAACTGAAATTTTAAAATTTTATAAAATTTTTGATTGTTTTGTTCTGTCTTCTCAAACAGAGGGTTTGTCTATTTCTTTGTTAGAAGCATTGTGTTTTGGTTTGCCAATTATTACAACACATAGATATGAAAAACATGATGTGCTTACTGATCAGAAAAATGGTTTTATTGTGCCTGCTAATAATGAATTAAAATTATCCCAAGCAATGCAAAGCATTTATTACAATTCGACATTAAGAGAAAAAATAAAAACAAATAATTTAAATTTAGTTAAATATAATTTTTGTATTGATAATACTGTTGAGCTTTATAAAAAAGTCTATATAAATATTTTTAACAAAAAAGTTTGATTTTTATTATTAACTAATGTATTATTACTTCATCTACTTGATCGCTAA